>JBLHGI010000013.1:0-36303 GCA_047616505.1 Planctomycetota bacterium | reverse complement strand
AAGATGCTCCACTCCGATCAAGTAAAGAAGAAACGACCTGAAAGGGGCCTAAAAACGACGCCAGAGCTTGACCCGACCCCCGAAAAGGCCCTTTGTAATTCCTATAAATTGTCTAATAGGAGAGGAAAATGCCTTTAACTCAAGAAGAAATCGGCCAGTTTAACGAACAGGGTTTTTTGCCGCGCGAGGAATTGCTCAGCGCGCTGGAGGTCGGGGCGCTGCATAGACGGCTCGAAGATATCGGCAATGAGGTGGTGGCGTTTCCGACGGAGTACGTGCAGATCGAGCCGATGGTTAAGAGTGGGGAGATCGAGGAGGATCCGGTGCGCTTTAACAATGTGCGCAAGATCTGGAATCTGACAAAGCACGACGAGTTGTTTAAAGAGCTTGCCCGCCATCCGCAGATCTTGGATGTGGTGCACAGTCTGATCGGGCCGAATCTGAAGATTTATGTCGATCAGACCCTTTGCAAGCCGCCGAAGATCGGCTCGCCGAAACCGCCGCATCAGGACTCGGCCTATTGGACCAATATCGATCCGCCTAATTTGGTAATCTGCTGGATGGCGCTCGATGATGCGACGGAGGAAAATGGCTGCATGCGCTTTATCCCTGGTTCGCACAAATTGGGAGTGGTCGAGCATAAGCATCTAGAAGACTTTCGCGTCGAGGACGAGAAGATCGATTACAGCAGCGAGGTTTGCGTGCCGCTCAAAGCCGGGGGCTGTTCGTTCCACCACAGCTTGGCGCTGCACCGGACCGACGCCAACAGAAGCCCCGACCGGCGGATTGGGCTGACGGTGGCCTATATGGACGCGGCGTCAAAATATGTTGGGCCGGAGCCACAGCCCGAATATGATTTGGTGACAGGGCAGAGTTTTGCGAACTGCGTCTAGGGCGCCGCACGTAGTCTTGGACCTTATTTTTATTTTGCACAGGAGAATAATGCCCTATGAAAATAACGTCGATTAATCCCTGGCTGATCAAAGCAGAGGGCACCTATTGGGGGGAGTATTTCTTCGTCGAAGTAACGACGGATGAGGGGGTTACTGGTTGGGGCGAAATCACCACTACGACGCAAATGGCCAATCGGACGATTGCCGGGATGATCCGGCAACTCAACGACCTACTCGTGGGCGATGACCCGGTCCAGATCGAGCGCATCTGGCACAAAATATTTCGCACGTTCACTTATATGGGATCGAGAGGAGCCACCTGTCAGGCCATCAGCGGTATCGATATTGCCCTGTGGGATATCCGCGGCAAAGTGCTGGGAGTGCCCATTTACGATCTATTAGGTGGGTCTGTTCGAGATGATATCCTGCTCTACTGCCATCCCGATCAGAGCAATTTTACAGACAAGGCGGGCGTCGAGCAGGAAATCCGCGCTATCATTGACTCTGGGCATACGGCCCTGAAGTTTGACCCCTTCCCCCATCTTGAGAAAGCAAACCAAGACAACGATGGTTATCTCGACGGAGGTATGAGCAAAGCGGGAGAACGGATGGCCGCGGAGTTGACCGCTCATATCAGAGAAATAGCTGGGCCAGATATCGAAATTTTAATCGATGCGCACGGCCGTTTTAATGTGCCGACGGCTATTCGTTTATGCCGCTCTCTAGAGGAAGCTGGAGATATCGATTGGTTTGAGGAGCCAGTGCCCGTGGAGAGCTATCACGCGTTAAAGCAGGTACGAGAAAAGGTCAACGCCCAAATTTGTGTGGGAGAGCGACTGCACACGCGCTGGGAGTTTGTGCCGATATTTGAGCATGGCTTGGCCGACTATATTATGCCGGATGTGACCTGGGCGGGTGGCATTACGGAACTCAAGAAAATATCGACGATGGCCGAGGCCTATTATATACCGGTCACACCGCACGATGCCAGTGGCCCCATCAACGTCGTGGCTGGGGCGCACGTGATGATGACGGTGCCCAATTTTTATCGGGTTGAGACTGCTCATCACGATCTTAGCGGTTACAACAAGTTCATTCAAACGCCATTGGATAATACGGATGGGCGGCTGCACTTGCCGAATGTGCCCGGCCTTGGCATCGAGATGAATATGGATTTTCTACAGGCTAATATTATGGATGGCTATGGCGGGTAAGAGCGCAACGAATCGAGGCGCGGGAATAGCTGTGCCAGCCCATGCCGCCGAGAGGCAGGAGCGCACTTTTACTTCGCGTCGAGATCTCCATCCACATACCCCTGTATCCAGTCGATTTCTAGGCGAAAGGGTTGTTGATTCTTGTCGCCGATAAGGAATCCTAACGTCTGAATTATATCGCCGGTTATCTGTGGATAAGAGGCCGGTCGCCATCCGCGCACAGACAGCTCCATACGGTTGAACGGCACTCTGATCGTTTCCCATTGCAAAGGTGCTTCGAATTCCTTTTGCCAGGACCCGCGTGCGTTGGCAGGCGCAGCTAATAACGAATATATGCGCCCGTCGCCGCGCAGCCGCATTTCCAATCCGTCGTAACCGGCTAGAGATGCATTCTCAATCCTCGCTCTGATCGAACTGAAACCACCATTATTTCGCAGGGATAGTTGGCCCGCAAATTCTCCCGTCCCAGCATCTGTCATCGCATAATTGCCTTGAGAAACACCGCCCATTACGTTGTCGTTTACGACATACCAAGGTGTGCTATTGGCATCGGAAAAATCGATCAGAAAGCGTCTGTCGTTCACGGGGGGTTTCCTTTCGGCTGTAGAGTAGACTGCGTCGAGCGCATACCGCAAAGTCCAGGCCCCCTGCTCGGGATCTTGGCCAGAAGATACGCGCAACGCGTTGCCAATAGTTTGCGAGTCGAAGGATGCGGGACTAAACAGAAGCAGCGAACGGAGGGTGATCCGGTATACGGCCGCACAGGCGTCGTGTCGACCGCTGTTGTAGAGAGGAACCCCAAGGGCAATGGCCTCTTCGATCAATTCTCTGGCGCGGGCGCGCTCTGCCTGCGGCGAACGATCGTCGGGTGCGTTTAACTGAGCGAACGCGAAGTGTGAGTGCAGGATAATCCCCACCACGAGCATCGCGAAACCTGAAAAATGTTGCGTACTGTGGGAATACATGGGCGAGTGGCTCCGATTTTTAATGAAGCGGAAGACGAGACTACCTGTGCTAATGACCTACCTGACAATACCCGATCAATGGACCCATGTAAATGTATTGTCTATATATTAAATTAGACAAAAGTTTGACATTATGCGAATGATGGTTATATACTCCCCATATAATAGATGGATGCAGGGCAAGACGAACTCGGCAAGAAAGCGCCCGAGAGGGGAGAAACATGAAAATACAAGGCATAGTACTCATCACAGTTGGATTGACCTTTGCCCTTTGGATGAGTTGGGGGCTGTATTCGATCTACAGCACGGGGCGTCCTCCCTATCAGGTCGTTGACAGCCTGTCGTCACAGGTGGAAATTCGCCAGTACGAACAACAGACATGGATCTCCACATCGCACGAGACCGACGATTCTTCCTTCCTCGTTCTAGCTTCCTATATATTTGGTCGCAACGTAGAAAGAGAAAAAGTGGCCATGACGGCACCGGTGATTACTGCGGCCAAAATGTCCTTTATTTTGCCCGAGGGCCTCTCGAAGAACAACGCGCCGACGCCCGATGGACAGGCAATGGATTTCACCACAGTACCGGCGCGTCGATTGGCGACGCTGCAATTTTCTTGGTTGACATCCGAATCTCGAGTAGAGCAAAAGACGGCCGAGCTACTCGCTACCCTTCAAGTCCATGGAATCGGCACAAAGGGTAGCCCCTTTCTCATGCGCTATAACGACCCCTGGACTCCTCCTTTTCTTCGACGCAATGAAATGGCAATAGAGGTAGAATAGATCGGGGGCGGGAGAATGCGGCGCTCATCAGTTCGATGCCAGAGCGGCTACATGCGCGCTGGGAGTTCCGCGCGGTGTGGCTCAAAGGGTAGCCCGAATCAATTGTTCCGCTCTAATGGGAACTAACTCATCAGCACGATTTTTAAAATAGCGTTCTTGAGCTTCCTCTGGCAGCAAATGATAGACGGATCCAAAGCCCATAGTACGCAGTAATTGTTGTATGTCTTCAGGAGTAAACCTACTGAGAAAGGGGTCTCCACTCGCGGTAGCAAGTCGGTCTATTTCTGTAAGAAGATGGCGATCTCCCTCAGGCAGACTTATATCAGTTGGGAGAAAAGAGAATACAACGGTGCTCGACTGCGGCAGTGACTGAATGAACTGCCGCGTGGATCGGATGGCCGCATCAGAAAGATATTGGGTTACGCCAAGCCAGGAGAAAACGGAGGGCGTATTAAAGTCAAACGATGTTTTGGCCAAGTCGTCCGCCAGAGATTCCCGTTGGAAATCCGTGAGGCAAAAATGCAGGTTGTCAGGGATTGATATGTTGGCTTCGTCCAGCACTTTTTGCTTCGACTCCTGAGTGCTCGGGCGATCGAGCTCAAAGATCGGTACGTCCTTAGCCCAAGTCGGTTGGCGAAAGGCAAAGATGTCGAAGCCCGCTCCTAAAATTACCTATTGGCAATGGCCTACTTGTACGGCTTCTTGCAGAGTGAATTGCACCGGCTTTTCCGGCGTCTCATTTACTTGAGTCCCGCCACTCTGACTGAATTCATCTGACGATGATCATATAGCTATTCAAACTCGAAGGGTGATATTGCCAATGCGGTCTGGTAGAGTGGAAGTGGTAGTTGCACACAGGAGCTCCCGAGGCTGAATGCTGCGATCTAATGGCAGATAAAGTATAGGGTGGTGTGTGTGGCGAGCGCGCCAACGCCAGGACGTTGGGAAAAATTATACACGGATCATTAGGGAGAAACGCGTTTCTTGGAGCGCTACTACTTTTACGACAAAATCTGCCGAATATCATCGACCTGGATAGCGAACTGATCGAGCGCTGCTGACACGGTTTCCATATCGAACATATCAGTTGCTTCTTCCAGCCGCTTGGCCCAGTTAATTAACGGAGCGTAATCCGCTGCCCCTGCGAGGGCGAGAATCTCCCCGGCAAAGTTCTCGATATCGTCGATCGATTGCACTTCCTTGAGCCCGGCCACACGCGTCTGAAAACCTTGAATATTTTCCAGCAGCTGGGGCAGTCTCTCCAGCACTGTTGAGGTCAGGTCCAGACCTTCGCCTGTCGCGTTATCCTCACCTACTATGCTCGAACCCAATGCATTCCGGAGCAACGGCAGCAGGCGATCGAGCTCTTGCTGAACTGCCTCGAGGTGGGGGCCTGCCTCGGCTCCATTTCCAATGGCTGTCTCCAGCCCCTGTGCTCGCTGTCCCAACTCAATCACTCCCAGCGTAGCCGCCACGCCCTTGAGTGAATGGGCCGCGCGTTCTGCTGCTTCGCGATCTTGTTCCGCGAGCAGTGCTTTGACAACCTCAACCGCTTTCGCTTGCTCTCCGTCGCAAAACTGGCGCATTAGTTTTTCGTAAAAATCGCGTTTACCCGTCACGCGCTCTAAGCCTGTGGCCGTATCTAGGCCTTCGACCTGCTCTAGCTGATGGAAGCGGTCGACTGGCTCCTTCGACCCTGCGTTGCTGCCCCTATCCGGCACCACTTGGTCGATCACTGTAGTCGCGGGCATCTCGCGCGCGCCCGGCGGGATCCACTGCAACAGCGTCTTAAAGAGTGCGACGGGATCGATTGGTTTGGCCACGTGATCGTTCATGCCGGCGGCCAAACAGCGGTCGCGATCACCCGCCATAGCATTGGCCGTCATCGCCACGATCGGCAGATCGACAGAGCGTTCATCGGCGCGAATTTCTAAGGTTGCCGTAATACCGTCCATCACCGGCATCTGCATATCCATTAGCACGAGGTCATAATTACCGGCGGCAACCTTATCGACGCCGAGCTGCCCGTTCTCCGCCAAGTCGACGTAAAAACCGGCATCTTGTAAAAGCTCAATAGCCACCTGCTGATTAATCTCGTTGTCCTCGACGAGTAGAATCTGCGCACCTTGGATAGACGACAGGTCGAGCCCCTCGGTAGCGGACGCTTCATCCCGCGTTTTGGCCGTCCATTCGGCATCACCGCGCAGCGCGTGCAGTGCCGCATCGTGCAGTTGCGAAGGGTTGACCGGTTTGACCAGCGTAATATCAATGCCCGCCTGATGCGCTTGTTCGATCACTTCGGTGCGGCCATAGGCCGTGACCATTATCGGCTGCGGACTCGCCGACAGTTTGAGCGCGGCTAGTCTGCGGATCGTCTCGATGCCATCGATGCCCTGCGGCATGCGCCAATCGATAAACACGAGGTCGTACGGGTCGGTATCAGCCACCTCCTGGATCAATGCGAGCGCTTCTTCACCCGACGGCGCTTCGTCGACACGCAGCGTCATCGAAACCAACATCTCGGCGATGATATGCCGCGCTTGCGCGTTGTCGTCGACGACCAACACGCGTCGGTTGCGCAGATCGGGCTCGACCACATAGGTCTTCTCTTTGGCGCTACCAATCCCAAGCCGGGCCGTAAACCAAAAGGTGCTGCCCCGCCCGATCTCGCTTTCGACACCGACCTGCCCACCCATCAATGCGGCGAGATTCTTGGAGATGGACAGTCCCAATCCCGTGCCACCAAACTTGCGCGTCGTTGACGTATCGGCCTGCTGGAACGACTGAAATAGCTTGCCCTGTTGCTCCGGGGTCAAGCCGATTCCGGTATCTTCCACCTCAAAGCGCACGATGATATCGCCATCCATTTCTTCTGCGCTCCGCACGCGTACGACGACCTGCCCCTCTTCGGTGAATTTGACGGCATTGTTCAAATAATTAATGATGACCTGACCGAGCCGCAGTGGGTCGCCACGTAAATCACTGGAGAGTTCCGAGTTAATATCAAAGAGTAATTCCAAGCCCTTGTCAGCAGCTTTAGGGCCGATCAGCGCGGCTACATTGTCCATCACTTCATGCAAAGAGAAATCGACCGTTTCGATGTCGAGCTTGCCGGCCTCTATTTTTGAGAAATCTAGAATGTCATTGATAAGGCCTAATAGGTGCTGACCGGACCCCTGGATTTTGCCGACATAATCCCGCTGTTTGGCATTGAGGTCCGTGCGCAAAGCCAGGTGCGCCATGCCGATGATGGCGTTCATCGGTGTGCGGATCTCGTGGCTCATATTGGCCAGAAACTCGCTTTTGGACTGATTGGCCTCATCGGCTTCGCGCAGGGCTTGTTCGGCAACCTTTGTGCGATCTCTCAACGCCTGCAGATCGTCCAACCGATGGAAACCTTCCGATAATACGGCCCCCAATTCATCCAGCGATTCCAAGTAGGCGTCAAAGGCCTTGGGTTCGGGGCTATTGAAGGCGAGTGTGCCATGCGAATACGGTACGTCCAATACCGTCCGAACTTCGTCCCTACGAGCTAGTTTATTGCGTTCATCATATGAATCTTCGGCGATTAGATCGGGTCGATACACCGATTTTCCCTCGCGCCAAAACTGAACCAAAATCTGCACGATGTCGTCGCGCACTGGGCCGTTGCGCCAATCGCCATCTGCGAACAGATTGTAAAAATGGGCCGTAGGAGGGTTGGTGCTGACATCGACAATATTGACTCCACATACCGCAAAAGGTACGCGCAGTGCGCCCAGTGCCTCTTGCAAGACCAATAACATATCCTGCACCTGACTGGTATTGTCCAGCGCCCAGATACCCTGGCGTAGAGTATACAGTGAGCGTTCTTGTCGCGTCCGTCTGGTGCGTTCGGTCGTATCCTGGAGGTATGCCGTAAAAACCGGCGGTCCGTCCAACTCCACTGCGGCAATAGCGAGGTCCACGGAGAATTCGCTGCCGTCCGCCCGCAGCGCGGCGATCTCCATGCGTCTGCCGAGTATCGAAGCTTCGCCAGCTGTCAGGAAGTGCTGTAACCCCTGCTCGTGCTGGTCCCAAGAAGAGGGGAAGATTAACATATCCGACAACTGCTGGCCCATTACGCTCGCGCGCGAATGCCCAAATGTTCGCTCCGCAGCCGGATTAAATTCTAGGATGCGGCTCTCGTGATCTATGACGATCACGCAGTCAATCGCCGAGGATATAACCCCTTCCATCAGTGCTTCACGCTCCGCCAGCTCGCGAGTGCGCTCGCGGACGCGTTCCTCTAATTCGTCTATCTGCTCGTCCCGAACATCGCGTACCACCTGTAAGTCGGCCGTAGCTACTACGGAAGTATTCAGATCGCGATCAATAGCCTGTACGGCGAAGCGGTAGCGCTCGGGAGGCAGGTCGCGGTAATAAGCGCGCAGGTCGGATGTCGTGGCCTGCCAATCCTCGTCTCGCCCCTCGAGGCGGTAGCGATAAAGCATACCGTCGGCATGAGTATTGAAACTCATGCCACGGTACTCGAAAGCGATCTGTTGGCCCGTCATGGCGACAGCCTGTTTTCCATCGGGGAACACCTCGCCTGCCTCAATCTGCACGATTTCGGCACGAGGTGGTATAGCACCAGGCGTATAACACACGACGCGCTCCGTAGTGGCAAACCACAGATGCCCATCGTCGTCCTGTGTTATGCGCCGCGTCGGCCCTATATCGAGCGAGCGAATGGCTTGTAAGATCTGTCCGTCATAGTGGGCTACCCCGCCATCTGTTCCAAACCAAAGATGACCTTCCCTGTCGCAGTAGATACAGCGCACGTGATTGTGCGGTAAACCGTCAGCTACCGTCAAGGTCTGAATGTGAACGCTATCGGTCGGCGAGAAACGCAGGCACGAGACTCCTTCGAGCGTCGAACACCATATATCGCCATTAGCATCGATCGCCAGGTCGGTAATGCGATCGTCGGCAAGACCATCCGCAACGGTGTAATAGACCACCTCGGCATCACCCCCCAGCCGGCCGAGCCCCCAGCTGGACGAACTGCCGACACTGGTTACGAGCGCAAACCAGATATCGCCACCGTCATCGACGGCAAGCGTATGGATAAACGGCCCGCCCGGCACGTCCATATCGAGGGTTAAAATCCTCTCGACGGTATCGCCGTACAGGCGGCTGATGCGCACCTGGCCAAGCCGCTGATCGCGATCGGCAATATACAGTTGGCCCTCGCCGTCTTCAGCTATCGCGCTAACAAAGCCCACGTCGTCGTCACTATTGGACCACCGCTCGGCAAAGCGCTTACCGTCGTGACAGAACAGGCGCGGGCAGCCAATGCGAAATTCCTGTCCAGCTGCCCAGGCACCACCAAACCACAGGCGACCAGCGCTATCGCGATGGAGGGCCATGCAGTGGTCGAGACCTATGCCCTGTGCTTGCCCAAACAATGCAAACTCGCCGCTTCCACAGCGGAACAATTGGCGCTCGGACTCCGAAAATAAACCGTAGCCCCCCATCCAGACCTTGCCCTGCCCATCCGCAGCCAGCGCGTTTATTTCACCAAGCCCTATGCCCTCGGCCTCATCGAAACGCAGGATGCTGTGCGCATCGTAAGCACAGAGGCCACCTCCCCAGGTAGCGAACCAGACCACCCCCTCCTCACCCGGTGCCGCGCAGTTTACTGTCGGAAAAGGCAGACCTTCGCGCACCGTAAGGGAATGGAATGTCGCTCCATCCCAACAGAGTACTCCCGCCCCCGTACAAAACCAGGGCCGCCCCTCGGCATCAATGCCAATCTTGCGCACAAAACTATCGAGGTTGACGTCTACGCGCTCGAATCCCTCGCCATTCGAGCGCCAAATGCGCGAACCGCAACCGACCCACACCGTGCCCTCAAAGTCGACCGCTAAAGCGAACAAAAATGTGTCGTTCGCCCCCATAAAATCGTACTCGCCTCGATAGCTGTGGAAACGCTCGCCGTCGAAGCGCAGTAAGTCATCTGTTCCGATCCAAATATCGCCGCGGCCATCCTCGGCGATTCCCCAACACTGGCTCGTCTCGGATGTGAAGGCCATCCTTTCACAAGTACTTTCATAGAGCGGGATCAGGTCGTGGTACTTGCCGTCTTCACAATAGCCCAACACGTCAAAGCCACCCCCGCACCAAATTCGTCCAGCGCGATCTTCGTGCAAATACTGTACAGATCGTCCGGCAATCGCCGCATCTGCCAATACGTGGAACTCCCCATCTTCGTACCAACAGACGCCACCCTCCCCCGTGCCGAACCACACTCGACCTGCCGTGTCGGGGTAGACTGCATAGACTTCGTTGCTCGTCAGACCATCCCGTTTGGAAAAATTCTCAAAGCGATCCCCATCGAAGCGACTGACACCGTTATCCCAGGTGGTGCACCACAGAGAACCACCTTTATCAAAAGCCAGGTGTTCTGCGCGCAAACTGGCCAACCCATCAATCGTGTTGAAGCTTCGCCAGGTGCCTCGCGTATCGAGCCGTTTCATCATTTCTTCTTTCGATATTTAAAGAATAGCTTCAAAACCTTCAAATTCCGGATGGCCTAGGTAGGTGCCTTTAGGAGCGCGGGCCTGAGCGTGGGCTTTGCGGAAGGACTCCGAGTCAGTCCAGGCTTCAAAGGCTGCGGCTGAGTCCCAGACCGAATGGGATGCGTAGAGCGTATGGTCGTCGTGGGTGGAGCCGCGCAATAGGTGGAATTGGCGGAAGCCCGGCACCTCGTCGAGATAGGATTCGCGCTGGCGCCACAATTCTTCAAAGGTTGTTTCACTGCCGAGGGCGATTTTGAAACGGTTCATGGCGATATACATGAGATCTCCTGGTTTATTGGGCATTGCTTGGGAAGTGTTACTTCTAAACTATAGAAAAATGATCGGCCCGCATTATCTATCTCCCTCAGATTTCCACAGACGGCAAAAACTTCGGATCGCGTCGCGCCTGCGTCCCCTGCTCAAAGGCATGGGCCAAGCCGATCAGCCGCGCCTCGCTCCACGCGTCGGCAAAGAACGAAATGCCCACCGGCAGATCGTGTACAAAACCGGCTGGTAGCGTAATATGCGGATAGCCCGACACGGCCGCCGGGCTCGAACAGCCGCCGCCGTAGTGGTCGCCGTTGACCCAATCGATCGCCCAAGCCGGTCCCCCCGTCGGTGCGATGATGGCATCGAGCTGGTATTTGGCCAGTGTCGCGTCGATGCCCTGCTCGCGCGAGAGGCGGTGGTTATTGGCCAGCGCTTCTATATATGCCGCGTCCATCAGTGGCCCTTTCTCCTGTGCCTGCAAAAATATTTCTTGAGAAAAATAGGGCATTACGCGCTCGCGGTTTGTTTCGTTAAATTCGATAATTTCTTGTAAGTTTTTCACCCTCGCGTCCGGCCCCAAAGCGCTTAAATAGGCATTTAGATCGGCTTTGAATTCGTAGAGCAAAACCTCGTACTCGCTGTCGTCGTACTCGCTCGATTTAGGTAAGTCGACGGGGTCGATTATCTCGGCTCCTAGATGGCGCAAGGCGCTGATGCTTTCTTCCATAATTCGATCGACGCGATCGTCAAAAGCGAAGAAGGCACGTGCGATGCCCAAACGCGCTCCTCGTAAGCTGCCCGTGTCCAGAAATTGCGTATAGTCCGTTTGCATATGCGCCGTGGCTGGTGCCGTCGCCGCATCGCGCCCATCCACGCCCGTCATCGCCCCCAATAGAGCGGCGGCATCGGCTACCGTGCGCGCCATCGGCCCCGCCGTATCCTGGCTGTGGGCAATCGGGATAATGCCCGTGCGGCTGATTAAGCCCAGCGTCGGTTTGATGCCGACGATGCCGTTGCTAGACGACGGGCATACGACGGAACCGTCCGTCTCCGTGCCGACGGCCACCGTGCACAGCGCCGCGGCTACAGCGGCTCCCGAACCCGAGCTCGAGCCACAGGGTGAGCGATCGAGCACGTGCGGGTTGCGCGTCTGACCACCGCGACTGCTCCAACCGCTGCTCGAATGCGTCGAGCGAAAATTGGCCCACTCGCTCAAGTTGCTCTTGCCCAACAGCACGGCCCCGGCCGCGCGCATTTTCTCTACGACAAAGGCATCGCGCGCGGCAATTGATCCTGCCAACGCCAGCGACCCCGCCGTCGTCTGCATCTGGTCCGCCGTATCTATATTATCCTTTATAAGGACGCACACTCCGTGCATGGGCCCGCGCACGTGGCCCTGTGCGCGCTCGGCGTCCAACTCGGCGGCAATTTCCAGCGCCTGCGGGTTTAGTTCGATGATGGCGTTAATCGCTGGGCCCTTTTGGTCGATAGCCGCGCTGCGCTCTATATACGCCTCGACCAACTCGCGGGCGCTCAGTTCGCCCGCTGTCATTTTTTGCTGGATCTGCGTTATGCTCCAAGCCGTTATATCCATATCTGGAGCCTCCACGGCGGGCGCAGCGGCCCGGCCTTTTAGGGGGTCGCTCAGGGCCAGCGCGCCGCCGGCCAAGCTGTATTGGAGAAATTGCCGCCGCTCCACCTCAGGGTCTCTCGCCCTGTTTGAGCAGTTTTTCAATCTCATCAAAGACACTGTTTACTTCGCCCAGCGTATCGATTACAAAATGAGCTCCGGCCCCCAATAGACGCTGGCGCGCCCAGTCTTTGCGGCGAGCCAATTCTTCGGCCGGACAGCGGCGGATCTCTTCCTGGCTCATGCCTAGCTCGTTGCTCGAGAGCAGCACGCCGACGCTCCACATGCCGGCGTTGAGCCCCTCGGCTATATCCGACGGCGTGTCGCCGATTTTGACGCAGGCTTCCAATGGATAAACGCCGAGCTTTTCGGCGTTGCGCAGGGCCATCCACGGCGCCGGGCGTCCGGCGGGCACCTCGCTGGCGCAGACGATGAAGTCGGGCTCGTAGCCCTGCCGTTTTGCCCGCGGCGCGAGCATCTCCATCATTTGCGTATTATAGCCTGTCGTCGTGCCGATTTTTAGCTGGCGACGGCGAAACCCCGCTTGTGCCACCGGCACCTCCGGAATCAATTCGGCGTGGTCGGCGATCACATCGAGCTGTAGCGGCACAAAGCGCTCGAACATTGCCTCGACATCGGCTTCCGTGCACGCTCGGCCGTGGTGCGCCGTCCAGGCGGCGGCTACGCGCTCCATCTGCGTTATGGAGCGGATGTGGTCGCGTTTGTGCAAACCCATCGGCTCGCGCGCTTCGCGCATGCTGATCTCGACTCCGTTTTCGGCAAAGACGCGGGAAAAAACGCCCGCCGGGGCAAAACAGCCAAAGTCGACGGTGGTCCCGGCCCAGTCGAGCACTACCATTTTGAGCGCGCCGCGATAGCTGCGGCGAAATAAAAAATCCACGATTGAGACTCCGCGATAAAAATAGGTGTCATTATGCTTGGGGGATTTAATCCATTTCCAAGTTGCGCCTTTAAGTATGGGCAGACGAGTCGATATATACAACGAATTTCCCCTGCGCTTATAGATTGGCGCAAAAAGCCTATCCGTTTCCCCGCAGGCATATTTTGCGCTGTTGTCGTGGCCGCCCCGACCTTATACTTGCGAACAGAACCTGCCGAATGGAAAAAATGTCCGATTTCCTGTTCTATACACATTTCAAAGACCTGATCGATGTTGCCGTGGTGGGGCTCCTGCTGTGGGGGGCTATTGCTTGGGCCCGGCGCGTCCACGCCATTCTCGCCCTAGTGGGGCTGAGTTTTCTCGGTCTGTTTTATGTGGCGGCGCTGCAGCTAGAGCTGCAGCTAACGGCGTGGTTTTTTCAGGGTTTCTTTGCCGTACTGGTCATCTTTCTCGTCGTAGTATTCCAAGATGATTTGCGCCGCCTCTTTGAGCGTATAGCGGTACTCGGTCTGCGCCGCCGCCCGGCACTAGCCGATCCCAGCCGCACGGCCATACTCGTGCGCACGGTGCAAGAGTTGGCTCGCCGCCGCTGGGGAGCGTTGGTCGTCTTGCCGGGACGCGATCCGGTCGAACGCCACTTACAAGGCGGTATTGAGCTAGACGCCGATCCCAGCGAAGAGCTGTTGTTGAGCCTCTTTGACGCCAGTTCGCCCGGACACGATGGTGCGGTGCTGTGGCAAAATGATCGCGTCGTTCGTTTTGCCGCGCACTTACCACTCTCGGAAAACCGCGAGGAACTCGGCCCCGGCGGCACCCGCCATGCCGCTGCTCTGGGCCTAGCCGAGCGCTGTGACGCGCTGTGTTTAGTGGTGTCGGAGGAGCGCGGCACCATCGGCGTTGCCTCCGCTGGTAGTCTGCGCATCTTGTCCGACCCCAGCCAACTGCGCGCAGCTATCGACGAACATCAACCCGGCGGCCAATCCGTTCGCTCTCGTTTGCCCGTCCGCCTCCTGCTGCGCAGAGTGCTCGAGGCAGGGCTATCCTTTGCTCTGGCACTGGCCGCCTGGCTGGTGCTCGTGCCTGGCGCGGCCAAAGAACAGGCGATGCTGAAAATCCCCGTCACAGTAGACAATTTGCCCGCCGAGTTTGAGCTTGTCACCCTCACTCCCGACAGTGTCTCTATCGAAGTTTCGGGGCCGCGCCGCGAATTGCTGCTGGCGGCTGAAGCCGAGTTCGAGCTCGTTATCAACGCCGATTTAGCTCGGTTGGGCCGTCGGACTTTCTCCGTGCAGCGCGAACAGGTCCAGCACCAGACGGAGCTAAAAATTCTCAAACTCAGCCCGCAGAAAGTCCTGCTCTCGCTAAAAAAAGCAAAAGGGAACCCCTGAGACATGAACGGCTCTTGCCCGCCCGTGTCCCAGCGACGTAATTAGCCCGACCTGACCTATCTCGACAAGGAGCTTATAATGGATATCGCCCTACAGGCTGGCGAAGACGAAGAACACCTGCAGTTCATACGTCAGCTCGGTCTAACTCACGTAGTCAGCGGCGCTGCCGCTGCGCCCGACGGCGTACTGGCGCTCGATGATCTCAAGCGCCGCAAAGCCTATTTTTCCGAACGTGGTCTCGTTTGGGATGTGATTGAGAACCTGCCGCCACTTTGTTATAACAAGGTGATGTTTGGGCAAGAAGGGCGCGACGAACAAATAGAGAAGGTCTGTCAGTCCATCCGCCATATGGGTGAGGCCGGCATCGGTGTGCTGCAGTATCAGTGGATGCTCCTAGGGGGGTTGCGCACCGAATATAGCCCAACGGGCCGAGGTGGTGCGCGCTACCCGCGCTTCGATCTCGAACTGGCCGAACGCATGCCCGCCGCCTGTCTCGATTGGCTCGGTAGCGGCCCGGAACCCCATGCCTATCCGCATATACCCGACCGTGAGATGGACGCCGAAGAGGTCTGGGCCAATTTGCTTTACTTCTTAGAGCGCATCGTGCCCGTTGCCGAAGAAGCCGGCGTTAAAGTAGCTGCGCATCCGGACGACGCGCCCGTGCCCAGCTTTATGGGGGTCGCGCGCATTCTCATAGATTGGGATGGCTTGCAGCGCGTCATCGACGCGGTGCCCAGCCCCAATAACGGGCTCGGTTTCTGTATGGGCACTATTGGCACGATGGCCGATATGGACACGGTGAAGGCCATTCGCCACTTTGGCGGCCAGCAGAAAATATTCTTTGCCCACTTTCGCAACCCGCGCGGCCAGGTGCCCTTCTTCGACGAAGTGTTTCCCGACGAGGGCGATATCGATATGGTCGAAGCCGTGCGCGCCTTTGCCGATGTCGACTACGATGGCGTTATCCGCATAGACCACTGCCCCGGTGTTATCGGCGACAATAATCACGCCGATCGCTCCTTCGCCTTCCAAGTGGGCTATCTCAGGGGGCTCGTGCAAACTCTCGAAGAAGTGGGAGGTGTCTAAGATGCATATCGCATTGAGTGTGCAGTTTGGCCGCGACGATCAGCTCATTTTCGCCCAACAATTGGGCGTCGAGCACGTCGTTGCTAGTGTGGAACGCCGTTGGGATATAGAGACGCTGGCGGCGCTAAAAAATCGCGTCGAAAAAACGGGGCTAAAACTGGCGGGGGTAGAAGGACTACTCACGACGGATACAGAGGAAGCCGTTGCCGCCGTGCGCGCGGTAGAGGCCGCGGGCATAGAGTTGATAAGCTGTGTTGCCGGTCCCGCGACCCACGGTCAGCGCCAGCCCACGGGCCGCGGCGGAGCGCTCGTTGGTTCCGACAAAACGACGATCATCGTGCCACAGGGGCCAGAGGCAATAGTACAAGCAGCGCAAGAGGCTGGCGTGTCCATTGCGTGGACGGGCAAGAGCGCCCATGCCGGCGGTGGGCTCGATCTGCCGCTGAGTCGTCTCGGCGACGATCCGGCTGCCGCCCTGGCCGCGCTCGAAGCCCCGGTGTTTATGGCCAGAGCTTGGAATCGGCGCGGCAGCGAACAGGCCTTCTTAGATGACGGCGATACTAATCTGCCGCGCGTCCTGCTCGCCTTAGAAGAGACCGGCTTTACTGGCCCGCTACTCGCCTCTGCACCTCCGGGCATCGCGGGCGATAGTGAGTGGGGTCACAAGGGGCGCGCCTTCGATCTCGGCTATCTAAAAGCCATCTTACAGACCATGCAATCGCGCTGATCTACCAACATTTAATCCACCTGAGGTATCTGTGTTAACAGACAAGGAAATCGCGTCGTTTAAAGAGCTGGGTTTTGTCGTCCTGCCCGACCTTATAGATCCTGAACATATTGAGGATTGGAACGTGCAGTTTTGGAATCACATCGCCGCCGATCCCGGCAATTCCTCGACCTGGCCCGACAACTACGTGATCGACCGCTTTGCGACCGACCCGCTCTTTGGCCATTTGCCGCCCATGCAAGAAGTTGTACAACAGCTCGGCGGAGACCAATTTGCCGGCGGCGGCGGTTCTATGCTGGTGCAATGGCCCCACCGTGACGGTCATTGGGCCATGCCCGAGCAAGGCCATATCGACGGCTATGGTCCCAACGGTTGGAGCGGTGGTTTTATGCTCGGAGCCACGGCGTATTTAGAGGACGTCGAGGACGAGGGCGGTGCCTTTATCTACTGGCCGCAGAGCCATCTGACTACGCACCAGTACTTCTTGGAAAACCCGAGCCATATCGACGGCAGTTTTACCGAGCGCGACGATTGGAAGGAGCGCTCTTGGGGGCTGTTCTCCGATCCTTCGCCACAGGAGCCGGAGCAGTTTACAGCCCAAGCAGGCGACGTGATTCTCTGGCACTGCAATCTCTGCCACACGGGGTCGAGCAATATTCTCCAGCGCCCGCGTTTGGGGCTCTTTTCGCGCTGGCACCATGTCGATCGCGAAAATATGCGCTATGAAGTGCCAGAAGATATGTGGAAATATTGGGCTATCTGAGCCGCTTAGGAAAGCACACTCGCCAAACGGAGGTTCCGTTATGTACAATCACAGCCCGCGCTATCGCCTGCTGATACATTGCCTCCTCGCCGTTTCTCTCGCGCTCTTGGTCGCCTGTGAGAAATCACCCAAGCAGGCGCGCCGCGATCTAATCGACCTCGGCTATAGTTACTCGCGAAACGGTTTCGTTGAGTCAATACAAAAAGAAGATGGCAATGCTCTTGCCCTCTTCTTGCTCGCCGGCATGGACCCCAACAGCGTTGGTGGCGGCTACTCGACTTTGGAACAGGCCGCATCTAGTGTGGTTATGCTCCGTGCTTTGCTCGAAGCCGGGGCCGATGCCAATAACTCCGGCGGTGTTACTACCCCTCTGGTCGAAACGGCCGATCGCGGAACGGTCGAAGCCGTAGCGTTACTCCTGCAAAATGGAGCAGACGTCAATGCCCCCGATGCCGCTGGCAGTACCCCTCTGATGGCGGCGGTCCAGCGCGGCGACAGTGCGATCGTCGCACTGTTATTGGAGCATGGAGCCGATGTCAATCATCGCTCCAAACTCGGCAGCACCGCCTTGGGGCTAGCGCAGGCAGCTACCTATTCTGCGATCGTCGCACAACTTCAACAGGCCGGAGCCGTGCACTCTGCTGGTCCCGACCTCGCCGCCTTAATGGAACCCGAACAGCTCAATGCAAAAGCTCCAGATCGCTACGAAGTCCGTATGGAGACCAGTAGCGGGGTGTTCACGATTGAAGTGCAGCGCGCGTGGGCTCCGCATGCAGCCGATCGGTTTTACAACCTAGTGCAACGCGGATTTTTTGACGAACAGCGTTTTTTCCGCATGGTGCCCCAGCATATAGCGCAGTTTGGTCTGCACGGTCGCCCCGAAATCGCTGCGCGCTGGTATGAAGCGACGTTACCCGACGAGAAGGCCCAATTAAAAAACCTGCGCGGCACATTGGCCTTTGCCTCTGGCGGTAGCCCCGACAGCCGCACGACACAGATTTTTGTTAACTTAAGCGATAATAACGACTTTGATCGCATGGGTTTGGTCCCCTTCGCCCAAATTAATTCGGGTATCAAAGCATTGGATGATGTCCATTCAGGATATGGCGAAGTGCCCGAACAGGCGCGTATCCTGCGCGAGGGCAATGCCTATCTACAGCGCAGTTTCCCCGAACTTGACTATATAATAGAAGCGCGCTTGATCGAGTAGAGTCTTGCGATTCAAAGAGTTATCTCTTAAATTATATTGTTCTGCTGGTTATTTTTGGCACGGGGTTCCCCGTTTGTCTACGCACCACCTGTATTACAGGAGTCATTAATATGCCCGAGACCATGTTCGCACGAGAAGTTGCTCAAAAGCTAGAAGTACAAGGCAACGCCTTTATCTCCTGCCGCTCGCTCTCTGTGCGCGCACGCGATATCAATGTGGAGCGCAAGGCCAGGGATGCCAATCTCGACGTCGTGCCGTCCGAGAACAATTCTGCTGCCACTTCCATGATTGACTTTTCCTCAGGTCGCATCACCTTTGAAGCCCAGGGGGCGCACGAGCAGTTGCTCTTGCAGCAGGCGGAGGACAAGAAGCAGCAGGCGCAGGACAAGAAAAAGAAGAAGTAAGTCTGACAGATATGCGATGTATTGGCGGCGACCTAATAGGGGTCGCCGCCTTTTTTTATGGAATTGAACTATGGATGAAAGCGCACGGAGAAAATGGCAGGCGCGCTATAGTTCTGCCGACTACGAGCCCCATACGGAAGCGGAACCATTGCTGCGCGAAGGCGCCGCACAATGGAAAAAGGGCGAGGCGCTCTGTCTAGCGGCCGGGGCCGGCCGCAATGCCGTGTTCTTGGCCGAGTGTGGTTTTGCCGTGACGGCTGTCGATATCTCCGAACATGGGCTAGAGCGCTGTCGCCAGCTGGCCAATGAGCGCGGGGTGGAGGTCGGCACCGTGGAAGCCGACCTTCTCGATTGGGATATGGGTGTGGAGCGCTACGATCTAATCGTCGATTTCTATTACTACGAACCCTTGCTCTTTGCCCGGGTTAAAAGGGCTCTAAGACCTGGCGGCCTCTTCGTTTTTCAAACCTTCTCAACGAGCCAAGCGGACCTAGCTACGGGTCCGAGTAACCGCAAATTCCTCGTCCCCCCCAACCGCTTGCTCGCGGATTTTTCCGACCTGCGCGTGCGCTACTACGAAGATGCTCTTGTCGGTAGCGAAGCGCTCGTGCGTTTCGTCGCCGAGAAAGAGGTCACGATCGATCCGCTATAACGTCTGCTGGGTGCGCGACGATATATTCGTCGAGTAGCTTGAGTATTTCCTTGTCTGGCTTGGTAAAGAGCCAGCCCGTGAGGAAATGCGGTGTTTCTCCCATGCCCCAGCGCAATTCGGCCTGCAAACGCGGTAGCGGCGGCTTCATGCCCGGCAAGCGCAAGCGCATCCAAGTGCGCCCCTCAAATGACAGTAGTTTGCGCACCTGCTCCGCATTTCCCCCTTCTAAACGGATGCCCTGAGCGCTCATGTCGAGAGCAAATAGGCCCGTTAAATGCATCGGGTTACTATCGGGCACCTCTAGGTCGACCATCCATTTTACGGACACGCGCGTGGCGCGGCGTGGCGAAAACCAGTCTCTTATTTTTTTCATCATGGCCATAAGTATACAACAGAGTTTGCCCGCTGTGAAGGATCTGCATACAATATTGCCAGCCCATATTGCGTGGTGTATTATGAGTGCTATTGGTCAGTGGTGTATTATGAGTGATTACTAAATAGAAGAAGGATCTATGCAAAACGCAGACAAAAATACATTGCCGCGCCGTCGTTGGGGCAAGACCGAACTCTCTATTCCCGTCATACCCTTTGGCACGCAGGGCTTTGGCGATAATTTTGGTCCCGTCAGCGACGAAGAGGCCATGGCACTTATGCGTCGGGCCGTCGATCTCGGCGTCAATCACTTTGACTGTGCCCGCTGTTACGGCAACTCGCTGGGCAAAGTGGGGCGCGCCATCAAAGAAGGCGTTATTGCTCGCGACGAGATCATACTGAGTGGTCGCATATGTCACCACAGCGCCGAAGCGTGGGGATTCTACGGCAAAGGTGACCCCGATTACTCGGCCGCGCGAACGCTGGCCGACGCGCGAGGTCAACTCGAAATATTGGGTGTCGAAAAATTTGACGTGCTCTTTATTCACGATCCACCTGCCATTGAGCCGACGCTGGCGCCCGATGGCTCGCTGGCAGGCCTCGAAAAGGCGCGCGAACTCGGGCTCGTCGATTTTATTGGTTATGGCATGAACCCGCACGACTTCCACCTCAAAGCCATTGAGTCGGGGCGCGTCGATGCGTTACTCTGTTTCAGCGACTACAACTTATTGCGCCAATCTGCCGCTGGCGATATCCTACCGGCTGCCGCCGAACGCGACTTAGGCGTGATCAATGGGTGGTCTATTATGCGCGGCTGGCTCACGGGTGCTCCCGTCGAGAGTTTCATGCCCAAGGAGCGCTGGGGCGACGATCAGCACCGCGCCGAGCGTATGCGCCAGTGGTGCATAGAGCACGGCGTGGAACTGCTCGACTTGGCCCTGCAGTTTTGCCTGCGCGAAGAGCGCATTCACGGCAATCCCATCGGCAGTCTCAATATCGAACAACTCGAACGCAATGTGCAGGCGGCCAAGGCGACCATCGCCGACGAGACACTGGCCAGCTTTCGTGCAGCGGCACTCTAATTTGTAATGCTATCATAGTGCTGCCGCACTTTGTTCACAGGACCATCCGCCAAGAGTCGAGGATATGAAAACGTATAAAGTCGCGGGCATTAATTTTGACCACATGCACATGGGCGACAACCTGCGCATGGCCTTTGAGCACGCACAAGTGGAAATCGTCGGCCTCTGCGACGAAGACCCCGCGCGCATGCAGCAGGCAATCGATAATTTCTCCGTATCTGCCGATCGCGTCTTCAGCGATTATCGCCAATGTATAGAGAAGACGAGTCCCGATATAGTACTGCTCTGTCCAGCGACTGCTCAGCACGGCGAATGGACGGAGAAAATAGCCCCTTATGGCGTCCATATTCTGATGGAAAAACCCTTTGCTGCGACGTTGGCAGAAGCCGATTGCATGGTCGCCGCAATGTCGCAGCCCGGGCAGCGCTTGGCTATCAACTGGCCCCTCGCCTGGTATCCACCGCACTGCACGACACGCCGCTTAATTGAGCAGGGAGCCATTGGCGAAGTGCTCGAAGTGCACTATTACGACGGCAATCGCGGTCCCCTTTGGCACACGGCCGACAAAATAGAAAAAACGGCCGAGGACGTAGAACGTGAGAAACCGTCGAGCTGGTTTTATAAAAAGGAACACGGCGGTGGTTCGCTGCTCGATTATCTCGGTTATGGAGTTACGTTGGGCACTTGGTTTATGGGCGGTCGCGCTCCTTTGGAGATCACGGCTACCGTCGACCAGCCGCAGGGACTGGAAGTCGATGAGCACAGTATTGTAGTTGCGCGTTACGCACAGGGGCTGTCTAAATTCGAAACGCGCTGGGGCACCTTCACCGATCCTTGGAGTGTGCAGCCACAGCCCAAATGCGGCTTTGTCGTAGTTGGGCGCGAGGGCACTATTAGTTCCTACGATTACGAAGAGACGATTCGCGTGCAGACGCGGGCTTGCCCGCAAGGAGAGACTCTCTCTGTTGATCGACTAGAAGCGCCTTGGCAAAATCCCGTGCAGTATCTAATTCACTGCTTAGAGACGAATGTGCCGATAGAAGGTCCCCTCTCGCCAGCGATGTGTCGGGTCGGCCAACAGATGGTCGATACAGCAGCGCTGAGCGCTGAGCAGAAATGCACGCTGCCACTCGTACAATAAAGAGAAGAGCATGGACGCCGACAGCGATTACGGCATTGGCCAGACGGCTAACGAGAAAGAACTGGCCGCCGCCGAGTTGCCCTACCGGCCGCGCGACCCAGAAAACTATCGCCCCGCTATCGGCCTTATCGGCTGTGGTGGCATTTCCGAAATGCACCTGCGCGCTTACCAAAATGCCGGCTACAAGGTCGTCGCTCTGTGCAGCCGCAGCCGCGAGAATGTCGACCGGCGCCGCGACGAATTTTTTCCGCAAGCCGATACCTACCTCGACTATCGCGACCTGCTCGCACGCGATGATATTGAGGTCGTCGATATTACGACCCATCCGCAGGAACGCGTGCCGATTATCGAAGCTGCTATCGATGCGGGCAAACACATATTGAGCCAGAAGCCCTTTGTCGTCGATCTCGATATAGGTCTGGCCTTGGTCGATCGAGCCGAGGCGCGCGGTGTATATTTGGCCGTCAACCAGAACGGCCGCTGGGCGCCGCACTTTAGCTATTTGCGCCACGCGCTGAGCGCGGGTCTACTCGGCGCTTTGTGCAGCGCGAATTTTTCCGTACACTGGGACCACCGTTGGATTGCCGGCACGCCTTTTGAGGCCGTAGAAGATCTCGTGCTCTACGACTTTGGCATTCACTGGTTCGATATGGCTGCGGTGCTCTTGACGGGGCGCCCGGTGCTTTCGGTATATGCCAGTGTAGCGCGTTCGCCGGGCCAAGGGGTGCGCCCTCCGCTTTTGGCCCAGGTGTCGATTCAGTGCGCCGACGCGCAAATTGCTTTATTTTTTAATGGTGCTACGTCAGTGGGCCAACGCGACCGCACGTATGTCGCTGGCACTCTGGGTAGCTTCGAAAGCATAGGACCGGACCTTACGGATCAGTCTGCCATCTTGCATACGCGCGATGGTGTTATGCGCCCCGCCTTGCAAGGAACGTGGTTTAACGAGGGATTCCACGGCGCTATGGCCGAACTGCTTTGCGCTATAGCTGAAAAGCGAGAACCGCAGCACGGGGCCCGCGGCAATCTACACAGTTTGGCGCTGTGTTTTGCCGCCGTCGCCAGCAGTCGCAGCGGACAGGCAGTAGTTCCCGGCCAAGTGCGCTGTCTACCGAGCAAATAACGCAAACGGAAATATATGGACGAACCAGCACAAGGCCTGCGCGCATTACAAGCGCGTATAGACCAACTGGAACGAGAAGCTCAACAGGCGAGTACTCAGCGCGATGCTTTTGCTCAGGTGCGCGATGCCATTTGGCTTATGCACTCGAGTGACGACCTACAGCAGATGATCCAAACGGTATGGCGCGCCCTAACCACACTGGGTATACCCTTCAAATTTTGCGGTGTCAATATTATTGACCCCGACGCCAATCCAGCTATCGTCATTTACAATATGACCAACGCCGATGGAGAAGTGCACGTCTACGAGTATGAGGAAATAACGGACAAACCGCTGGTGCAAATATGGCGCCGGCAACAAGTTTCTTATCGTCGAGATCTGCAACAGGAGGACCCCTACGGCGAGGCCTATATGCTCAAACTGGGCATCTACAGCATCGTCGACGTCCCCTTCTCACACGGAACTTTGGCCATTAGCAGCACGCAGGCAGATGCCTTTTCTGATGGCGACCTAGGAGTTTTTCAGTATTTGGCAGGCTCGCTTTCCGGTGGTTTTCGTCGCCTGCAGGACCTGCGCAACCTCGAAGAGCGCAATCTCGAATTAGAGAGCGAAGTGGTCGAGCGCCGTCAGGCCGAATCGGCGGTCAAAGTTAGCTTGGCCGTGCAGCGCGTGCGCAATGTGTTTCTGCACATGGAATCGGAGGACGACTGGGACTATGTCGTGCTCCACTGCCAACGCGAAGTAGAAAATGTTATCGACTGTGACGGTTTTGGCATCAACTTCGTCGATATGGAAACGAACACTTTTGATCCTCGTTGGGCCGATGATGACGACAGCATCTTACGGGGGAAATCAAACGATCTTCCCGCCGCTATACGCGAAGCGATAGAGAGCAATATTCCCATTTACCGCCGCAACCAGCATGAAATAGAACAACTCGGCGGCGTGGCGCACCCTGAGCGGCTATCGATTATCGACGTGCCCTTTAACGGCGGCACCATCGCCATCAATAGTCACCGCGAAGAGGCTTTCAGCCCCCAAGATATAGAGATTTTGCAGCAATTCGCCCAGGTCATCAGCGAGGCTAATCGCCGCTTGCAAGATATTCAGTTGCTCGATAGCCACGAGCGCCAGCTGCACCAGGCGCAAATGATGGAAGCCATTGGGCAACTCGCCGCCGGTATTGCTCACAACTTCAACAATATGCTACAAGGCATTATGGGAAATCTCTTCCTCGCTACCCGAGAGGCCGTGTCCGACTCTCAGCGCGAAATGCTTGAAGGTGCCGATACCGCCGCACGGCGCGCTGCCGGTATGGTGCGTCAATTACTCACTTTCTCTCATCCCGGTTCCCAACGCCGCTTGGAGTCGATAGACCCTGGTACTCGCCTTGCCGATGTGGTAGAAATGGGGCGCCGCACTTTTGATCGCCGCATCGATTTAACGCTGGATATAGCGGAGCATCTACCCGCAATAGAAGTGGATTCGGGTCAGTTCGAGCAGGTTGCCCTCAACGTACTCATCAATGCTCGCGACGCCGTGATGGACTTGCAGGACCGCACACCGAAGATCCACGTGGCCATGGACCAGTATACCGATCCCGCTGACGAAAAGTGCTATCTGCGCATTCGCACTACAGACAATGGTGCGGGTATGGACGCCGATACGCGCGCGCGTATCTTCGAGCCTTTTTTTACTACTAAAACAGTTGATAAAGGCACTGGATTGGGACTGTCTACGGTTTATAGTATCGTGTATAAGCAGGGTGGGAAAATTATCTGTGACAGCACGCCAGATGAGGGGACTTCCTTTGCGATACTCCTGTATTTTCCCGTAGAAAAAGAGCCGGAGGTGACCGGCTCGGATTCGTCGGTATTCGCAGGCGGCACGATCCTCGTCATAGACGATGAGGAGAGCGTGCGCCAATCGACGATGAATATCCTCCAATGCCACGGCTATGAAGTGCGCGTGGCAAGCGACGGTGTCGAAGGGGTAGAAGTTTTTCGCGAAGAGCGCCCCGATCTCGTTTTGCTCGATCTGTCTATGCCGCGTATGTCCGGTCGCGAGGTGCTCAAAGAGATACGGCAAATCGACCCGCAAATAAAAGTGCTACTCTTTACGGGCTACGCTACAGATGAAGAAGAGTTCGGTCCTTCCGTGGGCGTAGTGCATAAGCCTTTTATGGCCGCAGACCTCGTAGCTGCTATCTCTCAAACAATGGGATCTATCGAATAGGAGAAGTGTGTGAATATTCTTTTTTTACGTCACTCGGCCGGTTTCGAACACAGCTACTTGCCCGATGCCGAAGTGGCTTGCAAACAAATTGGCGCCGCTCAGGGCTGGAAAGTGCAGACGACACACCACCTACAGCGCATCAGCCGTGAAAATCTTGCCAAGCTCGACCTGCTCGTCTTCGCGACAACGGGCAATCTCGATTTTGACACCGACCAGAAAGAAGCCGTCATCGATTTCGTGCGCGATGGCAAAGCTTTTCTCGGCATACACAATGCTACGGACACCGGCTACGATTGGCCCGAGTATGGAGAGATGCTCGGTGGTTATTTCGACGGTCACCCCTGGCACCAAGAAGTCGGTGTGATCGTCGAAGACCGCGAGCATCCGGCCACGCGCATGCTCGGCGAGCACTTTCGCGTCACCGACGAGATCTACACCTTCAAAAACTGGGACCGCAACAAGACGCGCGTTCTCATGCGCATCGACAACGACAGTGTCGATTTAGAAAAAGGCAACCGCGAAGACCACGACTACGCTCTCGGTTGGTGCCACGAATACGGCACGGGGCGCGTTATGTATACGGCCTTAGGTCATCCGGACGCACTGTGGCAAGAGGATTGGTTCCGCCAGCATATTCTCGGCTGTATGCGCTGGGCGCTGAGGCTGGAAGATTGATCTTTTAGACGGCTAACTCGGCGCTAAAAGTGGGGTACCCAACGCAACGACACTAGAAAGCCTCTTTGTACGTTGGCCGGGCGAGTTGGGCCGTGTAGGGCGCGAAATTCGGCGCGGTCAGCATAGAGCAGGTCGTGGCCGAGCAGCTCTATTTCTATGCCTTCAGCTAAGGGTATAGACAAACGCGCGTCCATCCCTATATAGGATTTGGTGAAGGCGCCCGGAATATCGTCTACGTAACGCGCGCCCATATCGAGTGCAATACCCCCAGGTAGATCGTGCGAAGAGCGCAGTGAAAAACGCTGTTCGGGTGAAATTCCTTCCCACAATAAACCCGCTGTATAGCTGCTATTTTTATTTAATTCTATATCTAAGTTCATATAGCTATACGCTGCGCGTAGACGCCATGCTGGAATGGGACGCAGGTCGAGAGCTATTTCGATTCCGCGGGTCGTCGCTTCCATCCGGTTGGCAAAGAACACTGGAACGACTATGCGGTTTTCTGGGTTCTGTGGGTCCGGATAGGGCAGCTCGGGTTCGCTAGTGCGCAAGTTGTCATAGAGCGTATAAAAAGCAGTTGCATCAAAGAGCGCGTTGTCGCGCCAGCGCGCGCGATAGCCCAATTCTAGCGTCTGTGCCTCTTCCGCTTTAAAACGCTCGTCACCGAACGTCGTAATAAAAATATCTGGCCCCTCTTGTGTCGGGATAACCGCAGCGGTGATGCGCAGGTCGTGGTCTGCGCGTGCAGGGGCGCGCACAGCGCGCGAGGCCGCCGCCCACAGCGTCTGGCGCTCGTCTGGGGTCCACGCCATGCGCACACTCGGCTGAAACGCGTAGCCCGTAAAGTCGTTGTGCTCGAGTTTTGCACCTAGTATCAGTTTTACTTGGGTCGGCGAGAGGGTCACTTCGTTTTGTGCGAAAGCGCTCAAGACACCATAACTGCGCTTGCCTGGGGAAAATTTCGTTATGACGTTTTTGGAAAAATCGTCTCGGTGCAATCTATAACCCCCACCCCAAACGATTTCCTGGCGATCATTGGAGCGCCAACGATGTTGAATGTCAATATCGTAGATCTGTAGGTCGCCGTTGATCAACACTTCATCGCGTTGCTCGTAATCGACATAGGCTTGCAGGGCCAACTCGGAGTCAGCGGACTGTGCGTGCGTCCATCGCAGCAGTGCGTGTCCCCCCTTGATCGGCGTCGTCGCATCCAAATCCTCGAAGTAAGGGGGATCATCTGAAAATGGGAATGTAAATGGCTGGTCGATATTGCCGCTATATATATCGGCGTCAAAGAGAATTTCGTCGCCGGCGGCTAAACTGCCGTCTATGCGCAAGCCAGCGCGCGCGATAGACCAACCATCAGCCGCGCCCATGCCCGCACGCGTCAATTCGTCGCGCAGCGCATAGTGTAGGCGCAGTGCACCGTAGATTTCCTCGCCTAGTGGAATCCCGTAGCGCGCACTCAGGCGCGTGCGGTTCTCGCTGCCTGCTCCCAGCCAAACGGCCGGCCCCTGAGTTTCTTCAGCACTTTTGGTAATGATATTGATAATGCCGTTGACCGCGTTAGCACCCCACAGCGCGCCTCCAGGGCCACGCACCACTTCAATGCGCTCCACGTTTCCCAAGGCGATCTCTTGTGTTTCCCAGAATACACCGGAAAAGAGCGGTGAATACACTGTGCGTCCATCGACCATCACTAACAGCTTATCGCTGAAAATATCGTTAAAACCTCGCACGGCCACGCCCCATTTGCTGCCGTCGATACGCGCTACTTCGATACCGGGCACTCCGCGCAGGGCATCCGGGATAGACGTGGCTCCGCTGCGGCGTATATCGTCTCCGGTGAGCACATAGATCGCCGCTGGCACGGCAAAGAAAGGTTCATTTTTCTTTGATGCCGAGAAAACTTCTAGGTCCATCAACTCTTCGAGCGAGAGTTGTACTAGGTCCACAGAAGCGGCGGCCGGGTGCGCTGCACATAGGACGCTGGCTAATACTAAGTAGATCGCTAACATTTTATATTTTTTTATTTCTTCAAGAGATGAAAACTACGCGATTTTCAAACCCTTACATATAAGTAGAGCGCAAGTGTTGTATCTGTATAGCCGCCTGTAAGCCTTCGCGAGTCGGTGTATTTCCCTTAGCGGTAAAAACTAAGATTTTCTCATCGCCCGGCAGCAACAAAAAACAATTATCATCAAATTCTCCGCCTATGCCTTCGGCATTCAGCGTCAGGTAAAAAGCGGGGGCGTCGGTCGAAAGGCCTACGGCAAAATGCCCTTCCTCCAGCGCATCCACCTGCACCTGTATATTGGCCTGCGGCAGTTCACACGATTTCCACGTGGTAAACACGTGCTCGTTGCGGAAGTGTTCATCGCCTGCTTGTAGGTCGAAAACGGCAAAGACATCTGTGCGTTTCTCCACTAGGTCACTCACGGCAAATTTTCCCTGCAAAGAGGCGCTACCCGCCGCAACGCTCTCCTCGAAGTCGAGGCGCTTGATCTCCGTTCCAGCAAAGTTAATTAGACGCAGCGATAGGTTAGTCGCGACCTTTTCAGGCCGGTCATTCGTCACCCATATCTCTAATATATCTTCTTTTGTTTGAAAGGCCGAAACGATGGTCGGAGCATAAAAGCGTTTGGCCATGTAGTGCAGCAACTTCCACTTGCCCCCATACTCCAGCGACGACCACGAGCAGACCGGCCATAAATCGTTGAGCTGCCAGTAGAGCGTGCCCATGCAGACCGGCCGCAGATGACGCCAGTGCTCCACCGCCGTCTTGATGGCCAAGCCCTGTTGCACCTGGCTCAAGTAGACGAAGTTGGCGAAACCGTCTGGCATGCGAAAATAACGCGTAAACATTTCGGTGATTTTGGAGTTGCCGCCCGGATTGCGCTGATGGTGCTCCATAATGGGCGCCGTTACGTTAAACTGGTCTTCTGGCGCATAGCTGCGGATCGCCTCTAGCGATGGAAAAGACTGGTAGCCAAATTCCGAGCAAAAGCGCGGCGCCACATCGTAATACGAATCGAAAGACTTGCCGGAGTGCCAGACCTGCCAATAGTGCATATCGCCGCGTGAGTCGTCGCGCCAATTGTCGGAATAATCTCCGCGTCCACCGCACGGGGACGAAGGCCAGAAGCGCCGGGTCGGATCGCATTCGTCGACGACGCGGCCGAGCACTCCTTCGGTCAAACGGTCATAATCTACTACATAGCGATCGCGGTTCTGACGTGAAACTTCGTACCAGTTGAGCGCCCCGAGGTCCTCATTATTGCCACACCATAGTGCAATACAGGCGTGGTCGCGCAGGCGTTTGACCTGGTAACGCGCCTCTTTTTCGACGCTGGCGAGAAAATCCTTTGTCGCCGGGTAGGTCGAACACGAAAACATAAAGTCCTGCCATACTAAGAGGCCTTTTTCATCGCACAAATCGTAAAAGCCTTCCGATTCGTACTGGCCGCCACCCCAAACGCGAATCATGTTCATATTCGCCTCTACGGCACTTGTCAGCAATTCGTCGAGTGCCGCGCGGGTCTGGCGTGCGGGCAGGGCATCACAGGGTATCCAATTAGCTCCTTTGGCGAAAATATCTAAGCCGTTAACGCGGAATTTAAAGCCCAAGCCGCGCTCGTCTTCTTCCGTTATAAGCTCTACCTCGCGCAGTCCCAAACGCTTGCTTAGTGTATCCCCTGCGATCTCTACTATCAGTTCATATAATGGCTGCTCGCCATAACCAGCCGGCCACCAGATATGCGGGTTGTCTATGCTAATGCTTTCGCTGAGCACGTTGAGCCCCGGCGCCAGCTCGACCGCTTTCTTTAGCTCTTGCCCGTCTAGACGCAGGACCAGTTCCGCTGTGGCTGCCGCCGCTGCCTCTACTTCTACGCAGACTTCTATCGCACAGACGTCTGCGTGGTGTCGCTGCTGTGTGTAGACGTGTTCAATGCGCCCCGGTGCCGCCGACGCGAGATATACTTGGCCGTATAGCCCGGCTGCCATTAGACAACAACCCCAATCCCAGCCGGCGTGGCACTGCACTTTGCGCACCAAATTGCGGTGCGGCGATTGCACGGGATAATCGCTACTGGGAATTTCGTAGGGCATCTCGCCTACGCGCTCTATCGCCACCTTTTCCGCCGCGCGAATCTCCACCTCGACTACGTTTTTTCCCACCTTGAGTTGATTCTTTACTTCGAAGCGACAGCGCGCAAACATATTGTCACTCTGGCCCACTTTTTTGCCGTTGACCCGAACCTTTGCTACCGTGTCGATGCTGTCAAAATGCAAGTAGATAGATGGGGCACTCAACAGGTCTTGTTCTACATCAAAGGAGCGCGAAAAGACCCAGTCTTCCCCGTGTAAAGACTGTAAGTCGAGTTCGTTCATACCCCAGTAGGGATCGGCGATCTCGTCGGCCGCCAGTAGGCCACTGTGTACATCTCCCGGTATTTCGACGGGCACTTTTTTGCCCGCACCCTCCACCTGCCACGTGCCTTTTAGGTCGATCTTCTCTCTCATGAAATGTTCCTATTTAAGTTTCTATCACCTAGTTAGTTCAGCACGCGCAGTCACTATACATCCACCGTCTTACTCGTATCGGCCGCGCGCTGTATGGCGACGAGCACCGCGGTGTTCTTGAGCGCATCGCGCGGTGAAAATTCGGGGACTTTGTCCTGTAAAACACAGGCCGAAAAACGTTCGATCTGCATGCGAAAACGATCCGTCCCCGAAAATTTCTCCTCGCGTTCTTGTCCGCCGACAACGATCTGTACTATACCCTGTTCGTCAAACATATTGGGCACGAGCACGAGGCCGTGGCTGCCAACGACGGCCAACTCACAGCGAAAGGGCTGTTCCATACTCGTCAGCACGTGGCCAACGGCCCCGCCGGCAAACTGCAATAGAGCTGAAGTCATCGCATCGATACCATTGGGTTGGCGTATGCGTTGAAAGGCCTGCGCCCGCACGGGCTCTTCATTGAGGGCGAAGCGGATCGCGCTGACGCAATAACAGCCGGCATCCATCAAAGCCCCGCCGGCCAATTCTTTGTTGGCACGCACGTCGTTTTCCCAGTCTTTGAGAGCAAAACTAAGTTCGGCGCGAGCCGATGTGATCTGTCCGATCTCACCCTCCTGTATCAGGCGTCGCGCATACTGCATTTGGGGGTTAAAGCGATGGGTAAAGGCCTCCATTAACTGCACCCCATTTGCCGCTGCTGCATCGATCATCTCTTGCGCTTGCTCTACGCTTACGGCCAGTGGTTTTTCGCAGAGAATATGTTTGCCCGCCTCGGCGGCCTTAACGGTCCATTCGCAGTGCAGATAATTGGGCAGCGGGTTGATTATAGCATCGATCTCACCATCATCAATTAGTTCCTGATAGGAGCCATAGGCCCGCGCGATACCGTGTTGTTCAGCTACCGCTTGCGCTTTGTCCAAGCTGCGGCTCGCGATCGCTACCACAGCTGCATTGTCTGCTGCTGCCGCTGCCGGCACATGTCGATTGAGAGCAATCTGCGCCGTGCTCAATACTCCATAACGCACTATATCGGGCATATCTCACTCCTATCTAGATGGTGGGTCCTCTGTCGAGCCCTAGGGGTACTGCGTAATATATTTGAATTGTAGACGGCGAGCCAACACGCACTCAAGCGCAGCTGGGGTAGCGCTAACCCACTCTCCCCAGACAATTACCCATTTCTCACCCCTTCTTGACAGCATCTCCCTCTCACATCAGCTTAACGCGCATGAATTTCCAACGCGATATCCCCATCTCTGACTCGTATGACCTCGTCGTCTGTGGCGGTGGTCCCGCCGGTGTCCCCGCGGCCCTAGCTGCAGCGCGCGCCGGCCTCAAGGTGCTGCTCGTCGAGCAGAGCGGCCAACTTGGCGGTGCCGGCACTTCTGCCGGCGTCTCGCATTTCTTGGGCGGTCGCACTAAAGACAATGCGCACTGGTGCGTTGCCGGTATTTTTCAGGAAGTCGTCGAAGACCTAGCTGCGCGCGGTGGCGCTATTAACCCCGTCGATATCCAGGGCGAAAAGTTCAGCCCCTTCGGTTGGACTGGCTCAGTATCCAATCTGACCTATGGCGTGCCCTTCGATCCGCTGCAAATGGTCGCTTTATTAGACGAGAAAATGCTGGCAGCGGGTATCGATGTGCTGTTCTTTACCAGCCTTGCCGATGTCGTGGTCGAAAATGAGCACATTACTCATGTGGTGCTTTTTAATAAGAGCGGTCTACAGGCCATACCCGCTACTGCTGTAGTCGATGCCACGGGCGATGCCGATGTCGCCGCGCGCTCGGGTTGTGAGGTCGTGAAAGGCCGCGAGGAAGACGGCCTGATGACGCCGGCCACGCTCATTTTTCACGTCGACTGTGTCGACCAGGACGCGCTGCGCGACGAAATCTATCAGAGTGGTTCCAATCGCTTTCGCGAAAAGGTGCAGGCGTTGCGCGCGGCGGGAGAGTGGCCCTTTCTCTACGATATTTTTATCAGTGTGCAGCTGCACGAAAAGGGCACGTTGATGATCAATACCACGCGCATATGCGACGTTGATGGCACGGACGGACGTTCACTTTCGCACGGCATGATGCAGGGACGTGCCGAGGTGCAAAAGCTCTTCGCGCTGATGCGGAGACACTTTCCCGGTTTCGGTGCCGCGCGCATAAAGAGCGTGGCCCCTGCGCTGGGCGTGCGCGAGACTCGGCGCATCATCGGTGACTATGTCTACAGCGTAGACGATGTGGCCGCTGCCCGCAACTTTGACGACACCATCGCCTTTTCCGGCTACGGCTTTGACTTGCCCGACCCCAAGCACCCGAGCTACCAACCCATGCACACAGATGCCGATGCCCCCAAACTCAAGCGCCACTACACGCCGATTCCCTATCGCGTGATGGTGCCGCGTCCCGTGCAGAATTTAATATGCCCAGGCCGTTCAATCAGCGTCGAACGCCACGTACTCGGCCCTCTGCGCGAGCAGGCTCCCTGTTATGGCATGGGTCAGGCCGCCGGTCAAGCTGCGGTGCAGGTGGTGCGCGAGCAGCGTGCCTTTAAGGAGGTCGACGGAGATCGCTTGCGCGCTGAATTGCGGGCTTTGGGGGCGATCGTCGATTGGCATAGTTAGTGTTTCTGGTGCATGCAGGCGAAGAAGAAAGGAAGGCTAAACGAATGGATATAATACGAGCTCTACAGGACCTAGGTGCTACGCCCGGGGCCATAAGCGCGCAGAACCGCCGCGATCTCGACGAAAATGGTTTTACTGTCCTGCCCGGCATTATCGACGGTGAATGGCTTGCGGCACTGCGCACGCGTTTTGAGGAAATCTGCGAGCGCGAAGGCTCCGGTGCCGGTATGGAAGTGCATCAAGAAAAAGGCACCCGCCGCCTCTCCGACCTCGTCAACAAAGGCGAGGTTTTCGACCGCATCTACACGCATCCGCAGGTGCTCGCCTGTATTCACCACGTTATTGCCCGCGACTTTAAGCTGTCCTCGCTCAATGCCCGCGATGCGCTGCCCGGCGATGGCCTGCAAGGGTTACACGCCGACTGGGGGGCCGACTACGATGGTCAATTCCACGTCTGTAACTCTATCTGGTTATTAGATGATTTCAGCGTAGAAAATGGCTGCACGCGCTTGGTGCCAGGTACGCACCGGGGGCAGCACCCACGCAACGTGCTCGAGGACGCCACGGCGCCGCACCCGGACGAAGCGTATCTCATCGCCCCGGCCGGTACGGTCGCCATTTTTAATAGCCACACGTGGCACGGTGGCACCTTAAACAAGAGCAAGGACCTGCCGCGCCGCGCCATGCACTGCTATTATACGGCCCGCGAGAACGGCCAACAGCTCAATCAGCGCGAGTATCTGCGCCACGAGACCTTCAAACGCATCTCGCCCGCAGCGCGCCATATTTTAGACGTGGATGTGGACTAATGGCCATCAATAATATCGATAAATTCCGCGCCAAAATGGCCCGCGGCGAAGTCTGTATTGGCACCAACGTCAGTTTCACCGATCCGGCCATCAGTGAACTCTTCGGCGATGCGGGCTGCGATTTTACCTGGATCGATATGGAGCATTGCCCCATCGATATCAGCACGGCCTTAGGTCACGTTATGGCCGTGCGCGGCACGAATGCCGCTCCCTTTATCCGCGTGCCCTCTGGCGATGTCGACACGATCAAACCCATTCTCGAGCTGCATCCCGCCGCCATCATCGTGCCGCAGGTGCGCACGCCAGAAGAAGTGCAAAAGATCGTCGCCGCCTGCAAATATCCACCGCTTGGCATCCGCGGTTTTGGCCCCCGGCGCGGACGCGGCTTTGGCGGGGTTCCCTATCCGGAGTATCTCAAAGATGCCGACGAGCAGATTCTCGTCTTTGTGCAAATTGAGCATATAGACGCCGTTGAAGCAATCGATGAAATTTTGGCGGTACAAGGTCTGGACGGCGTCTGTTTGGGCTTTAACGACCTAGCCGGCTCCATGGGGCTGCCCGGGCAAACGACCCATCCCGATGTGCTCGAGGCTGCCGAAAGGGTCATTGCCCGCACAACGCAGACGGAGAAGTGGATGGGCATCTCCATGGGCTACGATCCGGAAGCCGTGCGCCGCTGGATTGGTCTCGGCGTGCAGTGGATCGGTCTAGGCAGTGATTTTCACACGCTTTATAATCACACCAAAAAGATGCTCGACGCGGTGCGCAGCGCAGACTGAAGAAGCGATTTCATTAGATGTAAAAATTGCCACTGTCCCTTCAATGCGGTACACTTTTAGTGTGCTCGAGAAGGGAGCCGCCAGTCCGCGGGAAGGGCCGTGCCCACCTTCGCCTCTTGATTTTTATCTTACCAACTTCTTTCTGCCTGGAAAGAGCGGACTGCAGGCGCGTTGAGGAAGGAGTTGTGCCATGTCTGCACAGCATACCACCAAGCACAATCTCGAGCAGTACAAGAAGCAGGCCAAAGACCTGCTCAATGCCTATCGGTCCGGCGAGGTGCAAGCGGTTGCACTCGTCGGCCAACACCTGCCCCGCTTGGGCAAAATAGGCGCTGTCGAGGGCAAAATATCCCTACAGGAAGCCCAGCACGTGATCGCGTGCCAGCACGAGTTTAAGGACTGGAATTGGCTGCACGCCGTTGCGGTCCTGGACCTATACCTGTTGATCGGCTGTCAGGATCGCGATTTAGTTGTTCTGCTGCGCGAATCGGACGGACGCGATATCGTCTACGCTCTCTCGCGGACCTCTGAAGATCTGAGAGAACGATTCCTGAGCTGCGTATCCGAGCGCCTGCAGGGTTTTCTGCGGGAGGAAATGAGCTTTCTTGAGGAATTGTCCGACGAGCAGGTGGCAGACGCGCAGCGTCGCATCCTGCTCCATGCCGCCGCCCTAGACGCTCAGGGGCAGCTCACCTGGCCCCAAAGTCGCTCTGCACCGCCGCGTGCACCACGCGACCTCGCCGCTACTTTTACGCCCCGCCTCATAGATATAGCGGCTATACCACTAGAGGAAATGGACATTGACCAGATCGCGGAACTGTGGCGCGAAATCTGTGCTCAGGCCCGCCGCGAAGGCATCCTCTCGCTGGACGCCGTCGATGCCGCGCCTCTGGTGCGCGAGGCTATTATTCTGATGGTCGACGGTACTGAACCGGACTTACTCGCAGATATTTTAGAGACGCGCAGCCAACACGCCATGCTCGGTGGCCAGGAAAAGCGCGGCAGAATGGTCATCGAAGCGCTACTTGCCATCTACTCAGGCGACAACCCGCGCATCGTCCACCACAAACTGTTGACCTTCTTTGTGGACTATCGCGCGCCGGTATCGGGAGTAGAGCGGCCCGAGCAGCGGCCACCAGAGCAAATTCAGGAACGCATTGACCTGCGAATAACGCGCGACCTGGCCGAAATGGACTACGGTGAGATCGCCGCGCTATTTACCGATATGGCCTATATCAGACGCCAGTGCGGACTCGATGCGTTGCGCCCCTATATCGATAAGGTCGACTATGCCATGCTAAGACGAGGGCTGGAGTATATCACCAGCGATATGCCCTCCAAGCAGATAATTACAGCGCTCGAAATGCAGCTCGATGCAGAGTTGCAAGGAGCCGCTATCCGCCACCGCGCGCTCATCGCTGGCGCTCTGGCGGTGCAGTCGGGTTTGGACCCACAGCAGACGGAGCATCGCGTGCGTGAGGAGGCCGCGTGCGACTGATAGGCATCCCTTTGTTGGTGGCTTGAA
>JBLHGI010000012.1:0-36607 GCA_047616505.1 Planctomycetota bacterium | reverse complement strand
CCTCAGGAATTTATTATCGACGGCCGTCGCGATATCATCGATCCAGTAGGTATGTTGGGCGTGCGCTTAGAAGCTCACGTGCACGTAGTTACAGGGGCTGTCACGGCGGCGCAAAATATATGTCGGAGTATTCTGCGCGCCGGCTTAGAAGTGCGTGATATCGCGCTGGAGCCGTTGGCTTCTAGCAACGCGGTGCTCGATGCGGATGAGCGCCACATGGGGGTGTGTCTGGTCGATGTCGGTGGCGGCACGACGGATATTGCGGTCTTTACGCGCGGCGGCATTCGCTTTACCGGTGTGATCGGTCTGGGGGGGCAGAATGTCACGAGCGATGTGGCGATCGGTTTGCGCACGGGGTGGCCTATTGCAGAGAAGCTCAAGTGCAGTTGGGGGACGGTGTCATTGGCTACCGTCGGAGAAGAGGAGACGTTCCAAATGCCGGGCGTGGCAGGGCGGCCTCCACAACAGGTATCGCGCCGGCTGCTGGCAGATATTGTCGAAGCGCGCATGGAAGAGATTTTTGTCTTAGTGCGCAACCAGTTGGGGGAAGGGCGCTTTGAGCTGGGTGCGGGGATTGTTTTGACGGGAGGAGGGGCACTCGTCGATGGTGTCGTGGAACTGGCTGAGCGCGTTTTTGAGGTGCCGGTGCGGTTAGGGGTGCCGCGCGGTGCGGTGGGAATGGTGGAGGGGATTGATAATCCCACGTATGCAACGGCTGTAGGGTTGGCGCGATTAGCTGGAGAAAGAGGAGTGCGAGAAAATGAGCAATGGCTCAAAGGTGAGGATCTCGACGAAGCGGGATTCGATGCAGTATTCGGACGTATGAAAGAATGGTTCCAAAACTGGGTTTGAGCGTACTCAGGTACGCTTGCCAATAAGCGAGGAGAGCGAGTATGACTTTTAAGATAATAGATAACGAACGCAAGGCTCGGATCAAGGTCGTAGGCGTTGGAGGAGCGGGTGGTAACGCCATCAATCGCATGATCCAATCGGGTATGCACGGGGTCGAGTTCATTGCTATCAATACGGATGCGCAGGTGCTGGAGACTTCGTCGGCGGACGCGTGTCTCTGCATTGGCGACGGCATCACGCGCGGTTTAGGCGCAGGTGCTGATCCCCAAGTTGGCCGCCAGGCCATTGAGGAAGATCGCGACAAAGTTGCAGAGCGTTTATCCGATGCCGATTTAGTTTTTATCACGGCCGGCTTGGGGGGTGGGACGGGCACGGGAGCGGCTCCTGTCGTAGCCGAGATCGCCCGCGAACTGGGGGCATTGGCAGTGGGAATTGTTACGGAACCCTTTGTTATGGAGGGCTTCCCGCGCATGCGCAATGCTCACACTGGATTGGCCGAACTGCAGGAGCGCGTGGATACTTTGATAACGATTAAAAATCAGCGTTTGTTGACCATTTGCGAGCGTGATACAACACTGGACGAGGCCTTTTTTCTAGCCGACGAAGTCCTGATGCAGGCCACGCGTGGTATTGCCGATCTCATCACGATCCCCGGTATGATTAACCTCGACTTTAACGACGTGAAGACGATTATATCGCAAGGCGGAGATGCCATTATGGGTGTCGGCACGCACAAGGGGGAAAACCGCGCCGTCGAAGCGGCGCGCAAGGCGATCCAGAGTCCATTGCTGGAGGATGTTTCGATCCACGGTGCCAAAGGGGTGCTGATCAATATCGCCGCCGACTCGAACCTGACTCTTTTCGAAGTAAACGACGCCATGCAACTCATTCACGAGGCGGCTGGCCAAGAAGCCAATATTATCTTTGGCACGGTAAAAGAAGATCAAATGCTCGATGAGATTAGCGTTACGGTTATTGCTACGGGCTTTAATCTTAGTAAAGAAGGACGCGGGCCTGGGCAACAAGAGAAACTGGGCGAAGTTCGCAACGAAGCCACTGCACGCGAGGTTGCGGGGGTGCAGCCCGTCGATCCCCAGCTGAATGTTCCAGCACATGTTCGTCGCCGCGCCTCCGTCGGTGAGAGCGAAGTCGCTCCGGGGCAGGCGGCGACCAATGAAAACCTAGATATTCCGACCTTTTTGCGTCGCAAGCTGGGCTGATATTCAAATAGGTGAGATTGCGCCATAATAGCTATCAAGTATATTTATCGCTTAAATAGTTGTTGCGTTGCGGTTTAGGTGGTCGGTCATTCATTTTTTATGGTGGCCGACCACCGCAATATAAAGCTTGTTATAGAGTAGAAAGGAAACGGTATAAATAGGTATGGCAGAAGCTTATGTGGGTATTATAATGGGTAGTGAATCCGACAAGGAAACGATGGGGAAAGGTGCGGCGGTGCTCGATGAATTGGGTATTGGCTACGAGATTGTCGTTAGCTCTGCACATCGGAATCCAGAGCGCACGGCAACCTGGGCACGCGAGGCGGCGGGGCGCGGTTTGCGCGTACTCATCGCGGGGGCTGGACTCGCTGCGGCTTTGCCAGGCGTAGTTGCCGCGCATACAATCTTGCCCGTAATCGGCGTGCCCATCGCCTCGGGGCCTCTCAATGGAGTCGATTCACTCTATTCAATTGTGCAGATGCCACCGGGGATTCCCGTGGCGACTGTCGGCATTGATAACAGCCGCAATGCCGCTATGCTCGCGGCTCAGATTCTGGCTCTTTCCTCGTCAGAAATAGGGCAGGCCATAGAGGCTTATCGCTCCAAGTGGAACTAAAAACGTATCTTAACGCCCAACAGGATTTAATAATAATTGGCTAATACAAGTCGTATATCAAAATTGCTCTCTCTTATGCTCCGGCACAAACCAGACGAGTTTGGACTGGAGATCGACACCTATGGTTATGCTGCGCTGGACCAAGTGCTGCAAGCTTTGCAGGAACGATATAAAGAAGTGGAAGAGGAGGATGTCACTGCGCTGGCCAACGATCCAAAGCAGCGCCGTTTTGAATTAAACGAATACGGCATCCGCGCGCTCTACGGTCACAGTTTCTTTGTCGAGATGGACGGAGAACCAATGGACCCCCCACCGGATAGACTGTATATGGGGTCTACGTCGGCCGTGGCGCAGAACTTTGCCAGCGAGGGGATTTCATCGGGTGATCGCTATTATGTGCATCTTTCGTTGGATCGCGAGACGGCTGCCTCGCGCAGCCACGAAAAGGCAGCACCGTTAGTCGTGGAGATTCTCGCGGACAAAGCCCATGCGCAGGAAATACGCTTCTTCGCTCGCGGCGAAGTCATACTCACTGAGGAAGTGCCGCCCGAATGCGTGGGCACGATCCACGGCCTCACCGAGTCTGGTACTGCAGAAAATACCGCCAGTAGCAGCGCGGGCGACTCGGTCCGTCGAGATGATGCTAAGAGCGCCGCCGCGGCGCCGGCTAGCAAAGCCAGTTTCGGACGCAAGCCCCGTTTTGGAAACCGCTAAGGCCGCTCAGTCGGTCTCGCCCATAAAGCGCTGATTCTATGGCCCAATACGAAGTAACTCTACGCGATTATTGGCGCATCCTGCGTCGACGCAAGGGGATTGTGGTATTTACCGCCTTCTTATTGGGCTTTTTCAGTTTTGTCCTCGCTACTATATGGCAGCCAATTCCCATCTATACGGCGGTGGCTAAAGTTCAGCTCATCTCTGGCCAGCAGAGCCTTGCCAATCTCTATTTGGAGGCCTACGGAGCGGGGGGCGGTGGAGACGACCTAGAAACGCAGATGTCCGTCATCACCAGTTTCCCCTTGCTCAAGCTCGTTGTAAAAGCGCTGGATATTCCGGCTGAAACGGAGGATGATACGGCGCGTGTTATCATCGGTTTGCAGAATAGCCTCGACATCGACCAAGAGGGTTATGCCAAAATACTGCTTATAAAAACTGATCATAACGATCCTGAACAAGCGGCGAATATCGTCAATGTGGTCTCGCAGGTCTTTAAAGAATACAGTGATGAACAAAAGAACCAGCAGTCCGACCAGCACCTATCTTTTGTCAACCGGCAAATGCTAGAAGCCAAGGATTCGCTGCGCGTAGCCGAAGAAGCGGCACGGCGTTATCGCGAAGATAACGATATTGTCTCGATTGATGCCGAGGCGAGTATGATGTTGGGGCAAATCACGCAGGCGGGACGCGACATAACGCGTATCGAACAAGTGCTCAACGTCATCGGCGGTATGATTCGCGAGATCGAGATAGACCAGGAGCTATCACCGCGGACTCTGCAGGGAGTGAATCGAGCTCAGGTCGGCGACTCTTTTATAGCTTTTGCCCAACAGCTAAATACGCTGCGCTTAGATCGCGACGCGCTCCTGGTACAATTTACTGAGAATCATCCCGCCGTGCGCCAGTTACAGGCCAAGATCGACTTGATGGTCGAGAATATGGCCAACGAGTTGCGCCAGCGCGACCTGACGATGCGCGGTGACTTGGAGGGCATCGAAAAACAGCTGGATGAACTGCGGGCAGATTATAGTAACCTACCGGCACGCGGTCTGGCTTTGGGGCGCTACGAACGCGCGGTGTATTTGCGCCAGGAGATCGTCGAGGCTTTAGCGGGTGAATTCGAGCAGGCGCGTATCCGCGCCGCCGATCGAGTCGAGACGGCGAAAGTGCTGCAGAAGGCACTCGTACCGACCTTCCCCAACAACCCTCACAGTCCCGTCCAGCGCGCGGTGATGGGGATGATTCTCGGCTTAGTGCTGGGCGTTGTTTTTGCTGTTGTTGCCGAGACTTTAGATACTTCGATTGGCACGATTGAAGACGTGCAGGAGTATACGGATGCCAAAGTCGTAGGGGTTATTCCCTTTATCCGCGCCGAGAGCGTAGAGGCGTCGATGAAGCGGCGCGGGCACGTGATAGAGAGCGAGCGCATGCTGCAGCGCATGGCGCAGCTCGTCGCCTATTTCGACCCACAGTCCACTTTGGCCGAAACCTACCGTACGCTGCGCACCAATATCGAGTTTGTCACGGTGGAGAAGGGCGACAAGACCATTCTCGTCACTAGCTCGACGAGTGGTGAAGGTAAGAGCACGGTCATGGCTAACTTGGCCATGACGATGACACAATTGGGTAAGCGCACGCTCTTGGTCGACTGCGATCTGCGCAAGCCGACGGTTGCCCGCATGTTCGGACTCGACAAAGAGCCGGGCTTAGCCGAAGTCATCGTCGGAAATTATGAGTGGCGCGAAGTCATTCGCACCGTTACAGACATCGTCACCGGCGGCATGGGTATGGAAGATCTGATGCAGACACAAGGCATCAGCAATTTACATATCATTACGAGTGGGGCCATCCCACCGAATCCAGCTGAACTGCTCAACTCGGGCAAGATGGTTGAGTTTATTGCCGAGGTCAAAGACGTCTACGATATCGTGTTATTTGACGCGCCGCCGATCTTGCACGTCACGGATGCGGCCATCCTCGGCAAGCATATAGATGGCGTTTTGATGATTTATAAGGCGGGTGATATCCCGCGCACTTCGCTCAAACGCTCGGTAAACTTGCTCAACAGCGTCGGGATTCATTTACTCGGCATCGTCCTCAATGGTATTCGCGCCGAAATAAGTGCCGACTACTACGATTTTGGCTACAATTCATACTATGCTTATGGCGCCGAAGAAGAACCGGAGCTGACGTGGTTAGAAAAGGCACAGGACTACGTTTTTAATTGGCGGAGTCACGGTGAGGAAGACGACGATGAAGATGATGAAGACAATGAAGACAACGAGCGCGAGGGAAGCATAGGGGGGGGAGAGAGCCAAGATAGAGAAGACGATTACGATGAGGACGAAGGGGCTGACGAGGATGAGGACTATATCGCCGGGTTGGACCCTGGGCAAGAGGACGATGAGCATGTGGGTGCCGAGAATCATGCGGATTCGGGGCGCCTAAACCGTTTAGTAGGGACGGTTTTATTCTTTTGTGCCATCTTGGGCTTGGGGTGGCAAAGTGGCTATTTGCAGCGGCCATTGGGGGTGGTTCCCGTCTTCTCTAGCTATAACCGGATTGGCGTTGTTGATGGAAGCGCAGCGGCCGCAATCGGTGGCGAGGAACTGCTGGCGGTAGTAAGCGAAGTGCCTTTAGATGGCGAAGAAACGATATTGGATACGCGCGCAGCACAGGCCTCAGTAGAACGCGTCCCCCAGCCTTTGGGCAAAGTAGATCAACCCGCATCATTTGCTCCGACGCAGGCACCCGTGGCCCAACCGCAAATAACGGGTAAGGCCTTGCCCTACACGCTGCGGATTAGCTCGTATGGAGCCGACAGTAAGTGGGCTGTACCGAATCTGAATAAACTGCGCCAAGCTGGTCAAATGGCATTTTTGGTTCCCAGGAGCGGGCCGGAGTCTATGCTGCGACTTCTTTCGGGCAGTTTCGCCGACTGGGACGCCGCCTATCAGGAGGGACGTCGTTTGCGAGATGCTACTCTCACAAATGATATTGCTCCTGCTTATTTGCCCTATGCCGCGGAGTTGGGGCGGTTTGCCAGTCAACAAGAGACTTTGCTGTTTCTGCAAGAATTAGGAGAAAAGGCCCGTTTCTGCTATGTGCAGGGTTTGGATGGTGGAGGGCAACGCGTGTTGGCCGGTGCATTCGAGACTCGGGAGGAAGCGGTGGCCATAGCGACGATGTTCGGCAGAGAAAACAGAGCACCAGTTGTACGACGTTGAGATCTTATAGGACGCATCCCTTCTCATTATTGACTAGCGCAATATCGGTCTTTGGCGTATGTCAATACATCCATTTGTATCAAGTATATGCCAACTAGATCCAGTGGCCCGCTCTTGGGCGGGCAAAGCTCCATCCTGCTCTTTATTACCTTTTTCACATTTGGTATGGCCGCGATTCTAGTGAAGATCCCTCCAGAGATGGGAGGGGCTCTCGTAGTGGGCATCATCGTTTTTATCTCCACTTTTATGAGTGCGGAGGCCGGGCTCTATTTGCTCATTGTTTCGATGTTGCTCTCGCCCGAATTTGGCGCTGGGGGATTGGGTGATGGCACCGATACAACTTCGAGTCGCGGCGTGACTTTGCGCGCTGAAGATATACTACTCGTCCTACTCGGTTTTGCATGGTTGGCGCGCACCGCCGTCAACAAAGACTTAGGTCTGATTCGCCCTACGCCACTCAATGCTCCAATCGGTAGTTATATAGCTATCTGTCTGTTGGCTACGCTGGCAGGTTTTATCGCAGGGCACGTCCGTGGCATTACGGGTTTCTTTTACGTGCTCAAATACGTCGAGTATTTCATTGTATATTTTCTCATTTGCAACAACGTACACAGCCACCGTCAGATCGAAAAATTCCTCATCGTAATGCTCGTTACGGCCTTTATCGTGTGTATCACGGCGATTGCGCAGATACCCAGCGGCGCCCGTGTCTCGGCCCCGTTTGAAGGCGAACGCGGCGAGCCTAATACACTCGGTGGTTATCTGATCTTAGTCGGCTCTGTTACGGCCTGTATGGCTCTACACCTGAAGAACAAAAAACTAACGCGCTATCTGTGGACCTTGTTGGGTCTTATGGTTATACCGTTTTTTGCGACCCTTTCGCGCGGTTCCTATTTGGCGTTACCATTCGTCTACGGAACCGTCGCCTATTTTCGTCCGGGCAAACGCATACAAATGGTAGCGGTTTTAGTATTGATCTCTGCCGTCGGCGTGATATTTATGCCCAAATCCGTGGTCGAGCGCATCATGTATACTTTTAATCAGGGCCATACGCAGCAAGAAAAGAAAAAAATTGGCAATGTCGAATTAGACACTTCGACATCCGAGCGGCTCACCAGTTATCAGGAGGCCTTGACGGATGGGCTGAAAAGCCCGCTGTGGGGGTATGGCGTGACGGGCTATGGTTTTCTCGATGCGCAATATCCACGTATCTGGGTGGAAACGGGGCTGCTGGGGCTGTTCTTCTTTTTTTCGCTGCTATATAAAGTATTCAAAGAGTCTCTGAAATTGTTTAAGGAGACGGAGATACCGCTCTATCGCGGTCTGTCCATGGGGTTGATCTGTGGGGTCGTCGGTTTGCTTGTGCATGGGCTGGGCGCCAATACATTTACTATTGTGCGCGTTATGGAGCCGTTTTGGTTAATTAGCGGGCTAGTCGTATCGGCGTATAAATTGGAGATGGAAGATAGAGCTAGTGCTGCGTTGTCGGCGGCCGAAGCCGAGGCTAGTGAGCTAGCGGTGGCCGAAGCCGAAGCCGATGATGTAGATACGAAAACCAAACTCGCTTGAATTTAGAGCAGAAAATTCGCCGCGGTCTGGCCTACGTATTCTTGTCGACCCTCGGAAGCCGCGCCGTATCTTTCATCGCTGATATCGCACTTATGCGCCTGCTCTTACCCGAGCAACATGGCGCCATGGCCTTTGGCATGCTGATGGTTAGTTCGCTGGCTCTGTTGCGTTCTCTGGGGGTGGGGGAGGCGCTGATATTCCATCGCGAAATTGACCAGGAAAGCTGTGATACGGCTTTTGCTCTCAGCGCAGTGCTCGCGATTTTCCTGTATGCCATCGTTTTTTTTGGGGCTCCTTGGCTGGCGCTCTGGTTGGCGGGAGCGGATTCTCTCGCAGTCGTCGAACTGCTGCGCGTGCTGGGGGTATTAGTCGTATTACAGGGGTTGGGCAATGTGCCGAGTGCTCTGCTCGAGCGCGAGTTGGCCTTTGATAAAAAAATATATGTCGATGCGCTGCCGACCTTTGCCTATGCGCTGTTGGCCGTGGGTTTGGCTTGGTCTGGGTATGGAGTATGGAGTATGGTGTGGGGGCGTTTATTGGCGTCTTCCATTGGTCTGGTGGCCGCTTGGTTATTATCGCCGTGGCGACCACGATGGAATTTTGATTGGTTGCGCCTGCGTCAACTCGGGGCCTATGGTCGCTATGTTAGCGCGGCCGCCATCGTTTCTTTTTTTGTCGTCAGCGTGGATGATTTGCTCGTTGGTCGCCTGGGCGGGCAACTCGAATTGGGCTATTACGCACGTGCCTACTTGATTGCCAATCTGCCCGTGACGGCGGTGGCTCACGTGGCGAGCCGAGTGGCTTTTCCCGCCTATGCTCGTCTGGCTGGCGAAGGAGGTGATGTAGCCACTATGTATCGGCATATGCTGGGCGGGGTGGCGTTGCTGACCTTGCCGATGGCACTCTCTATTGTATTGTTGGCAAGGCCTTTTACGGAATCGATACTAGGGCCTGTGTGGGGGCCGATGGTACCGCTGATGCAGTGTTTGGGCGTCTTCAGTTTTATGCGCTCATTGCTCTCAAATACGGGACCGCTGTTTAATGCCCTTGGCAAGCCTAGTGCCATATTAAAGACAAACATACTGCAACTGGTTTTACTCGGTGTGGTGCTCTATCCACTAGTCGAGGCTTATGGTGCGTTGGGGGCAGCGCTCGCGATCGTGTTATGCAGTATGGTAAGTGCGCCGCTGGCATTGTATTATGTGCACTCGATAGCAGGGGTTAGCTGGGGACAGCAGTTGGCTATCATCCGTCCTCTGCTCTTGCCCGCTTGCGTTGCCGCGCTGTGTATGTTGGGTCTGCGCGCGGCACTCCACCCTGCAGGTGGCCTAGTCGTTTGTATCGGTGCTGGGGCTATCGGTTTCGTCGTCTACGGCCTTTTGTTATATCGCTGGCAGCGGCCGGCCTTGATGCAGGCATTAGCTCTGGTGTCGGGGCGCAGTCAATAAAAAATGATACGGGTGTGAGATGACTAGTGGCAAGAGTCGGCCTAAAATAATCCTGCTGGAAACAGGTGGGTTTGGTGGTATTCACAACTATACGCACGCGTTGGCCAACGGCCTTGCCGATTGTCAGGTAGAACTCACATTTTTGACTACTGAGCGCTATGAATTAGAGGATCATCCCTGTCGCTTCGAACTGCTGCGCTATTTGCGTCGCGAGGCATATTGGCGAACACTACTGCGGGTGTGGCGGGTGTTTCGTTCCTTAAAGCCCGATATCTTACACGTCCAGTCTTTTATTGCCCCACGCAAGGACTTGATTCTATTACTCCTATGTCGAGCCCTAGGGATTAAGATTGTGCTCACGGTGCACAATATACTGCCACATGAAGTGCGGCCCTTTGAACGAGCGATCTACTTTCTGTATTACCGGCTTGCCCGCGGGTTGATTCTGCATTCCGATCTCAATCGTCAGCGTTTGCGCGAAATGGCGCCCAAGCTCAAGGACGGGCGGTTGCATGTCGTGCCCCACGGGAATTCCGAGCAGTTCCGCTCTCACGAAATGAGTCGCGAGGAGTCGCGGCGGCATTTGGGTTTGCCGCAAGATGCTACTATTGCTCTATTTTTTGGTTCGGTCCGGCCCTATAAGGGGTTGGATTTGCTCGTTGAGGCGATGCCTGCTGTTGCATCTGCATGCCCGCGTGCGCTTCTGGTCGTAGCGGGCCATGTGGAAGTGGGAAACCAAGCTGAATACGAGGCGCAGATCGCCGGATTGGATTTGGGGCCAGAACAGGTGTTGCAACGCTATGGCTACTTATCGAACGAGGATATGATCCGCTATGTATGTGCGGCCGATCTCGTCGTATTGCCGTATCGGGAGATCTATCAGAGTGGCGTAATATTCCTTGCCTATAGCTTTGGGCGGGCGGTCTTGGCTACGCGGGTGGGATCATTTCCGGAGACGGTAGAGGAGGGCCGGAGCGGCTGGTTGGTCGACTCTGAAGATATTCCCGAACTGTCTCGCACGCTAGTTTTGGCGCTCTCGGACCCGGGCAAACTACAAGAGGCCGGCGAGTACGCCCGCCATCTGGCCGATACGCGTTATGATTGGTCTAATATCGCGCGCCAAACGGAAGACGTTTACCGACGAGTCGTGGAGAGTTGATGAGTCGGCAAAAGATACTCTTCGTCGAGCACCAAGGTGAGATTGTGGGGGGAGGTCAATTTAGTCTGTTGGCGCTGATGCAACATCTGCAGAACTACACACCGCACTGCGTCACTGGCGGTCAGGGGACGATGACTACAGCGGTGCAAGGCATCGAGGTTGAAGTCGAAGTTATTCGGATGCCACCGCTTCGCCCCAATCACTTCGGCGCCGTCCTGCGCTGCTTATGGGGCATTGGTCGGCTCGCTATAAAGTTAGATGTGGTGCTTTTGCATGCGAACGGGTCGCGCTGCATGTTGTACGCTGGTTTGGTTGCAAAGGTTTTGCGACTGCCAGTCTGCTGGCACGTGCGGATCAACGACACAGACGGTTGGTGGGACCGTCTCCTCGCCAGTTTGGCCACTCGTATCGTCGTCGTCTCGCCCGCAGTTGCGCAGCGTTTTTCCCACCTCGCCGTCCGCAACAAGCTGGATATCGTCTACAATGGCGTCGATGTAGAGATCTTTGCCGACGGCGACCGCGCGGCTTGCCGAGCGCAATGGGGATGGGGTACTAGGCCAGTGGTTGGTATGGTCGCCCAACTCATCCCATTAAAGCGCCACGATATTTTTATCGCCGCCGCTGCACTATTGGCAGAGCGATTTCCCGAGGTCGTGTTTGTGATTGTCGGTAGCGAACCGGTGCCATCGCAGGGCTACGAAGCTCAGTTGCGGAGCCAGGTGGCTAAGCTCGGACTGGAAGAGAACGTGGTTTTTACCGGGTTTTGCGATGATGCACCGGGGATCTTTGCCGCGTTCGATATCGCCGTGCTCACTTCCGAAAACGAGGCATTCGGTCGAGTGCTGATCGAGGCTATGGCCGCGAAAAAGCCCGTGGTGGCAACCGAGTTTGGCGGGGCATTAGAAATTGTCATACCCGGGCAGACGGGGCTGTTAGTTCCCATTGGTGATGCGCGGGCGACAGCAGATGCCGTGGGTGCATTGCTAGCCGATAGCGAACGGGCGGCAGCACTCGGCGCAGCGGGCTGCAAACGAGCGCGGGCAGAGTTCAGCATCGAAGCTCATGTGGCGCAGATCGAAGCGCTTTATGCTGACATATTGGAACGATGATGGAGTATTGCGAGCAGGTCGTAGCTGGTTTGGCGCTTCTGCGGGTGTGTGTGAACCGCTCAAATACAGGATGGAAAGATCTAAGGGTATCGCCGTGAAGATAGGCATCGATATTCGCGAGCTCGAACGCGGTAAAATGACGGGGATTGGCCGTTTTTTAAGCAATTTTATAGCCTATGCAAGGCAGGCCCGCCCACAATATCAATTCATACTCTATGGCAATCAGCACACGGTAACAGGTATAGGCGATGGCAATGTGATAGAGCGCATTCGCGACGAAGGTTGGACGCAGTGGTGGGACCAGGTCTTGTTGCCGAAAATGGCCAATGCCGATGGCGTCGATGTCTTTTTTTCACCCTATATAAAGGGGCCACTGCGCGTGCGTTGTCCGCTCGTTGTGACGATTCACGACCTGATGGATTTGGTCTTTCCAGAATACGGAAGTGGTGCATTGGCGCGCTTTCTCTTTAAGCAGATGGCCGTGCGGGTTGGGCGGCGTGCCGACTTGGTCTTGGCTGATTCGCAGTATTCGGCCGGCGATATTGTGCGCCTATTGCACTTGCCTAGAAACAAGGTCGAAGTGTTGCCGATTGGTTTAGAAGAGCGCTATCAACCGGTTAAAGACGGAGAAGTCCTATCTCAGGTTCAACGCAAATACGATATAGAAGCGTCGTATATATTCTATTTGGGCAATTTCAAACCGCATAAGAATGTGCAGGGTCTAATCGAAACCTATGCTTCACTCGCGGAACCTATGCGCGCCGATTTTCAGCTCGTGCTCGGTGGGCGCGAAGACCGCTGGAGCCATGAGCGCAGCGCACTAGCGGAGGCACTGGGTATAGCAAGTAGGGTGCGCTTTATTGGTTCAGTGGAAGAAGAGGATATGCCGGCGCTCTTTAGCGGTGCGGCACTCTTTGTCTTTCCATCTCTATACGAGGGCTTTGGATTACCGCCCTTAGAGGCGATGGCCTGTGGTGCCCCCGTCCTTTGCTCGGACCGGACTTCTTTACCCGAAGTTGTTGGTTCGGCGGGCATCCTCTTTGACCCAGATGATAAAGAGGGGTGGAGCCAATCCCTGTCCGCCTTGCTCGGTAATTCGTCAGAACGCAAAACAATGGTAGAAAAGAGTTTGCAGCGCGCTCAACTCTTTCGCGCTGACGCGCTGTGTGAACGGCAGATGCAGCTATTGGAAAGGGTTAGTTCGCAACGTGAGAACTAGTGGCTTAGTACTGCTTATAAGCAACGATTTTCCACCCATTTCCGGTGGGCAGTCGCGCTATATTTACGATCTCTGGAGCTGCTTACCCTCTAACGAAGTCGTGGTTATGGCGCCGGCCGCTGAGGGGGCTGAAACGGTCGATGCCGAATTGGATTGTCGCGTCGTGCGCGTGCCGTTGCGTTTAGAAGGCGGCCATTTCAGCAAGGTATACAAGTCGCTACAACTACTGCGTGCCGCCTGGCGTTTCTGTCGCACCAACAACGTACGCGCCATTCACTGCGGGCAGGTGTTTTCCACAGGCTTTGCAGGTTATGGTTGCCAATTCTTCTTGGGCGTGCCCTATACCGTCTATGTTTATGGTGCCGACTTATTGGAGTTTCGCGATCGCTTTTTTTGGAGCAATGCGCTACGCCGGATCCTGAAGAGAGCGACAAGTGTCGTGGCCATAAGTGAGTTTACGCGTCGCGCCGTTTTGCAGTGTGGTGCCGTAGATGAACAGGTGCACATTGTGCGTCCCGCACTTGACTTGCAGCGCTTTACTGAGCCCGTTGACCGAGAGGCGGAGCGCGCGACCTATGAGTGGACCGGTCACAAAGTAGTGCTCAGCATTGGCCGTTTGGTCGAGCGCAAGGGGCAGGACATGGTAATTCGGGCGTTGGTTGAAGTGGCAAGAGAAGTTCCTGAGGTCTTATATGCAATAGGCGGCAGCGGTCCTCATCGCGCTGAGTTGGAGAAATTGGCCAGCGATCTCGGCGTGAGTGATCGCGTGCAGTTTTTGGGTTTCGTCGAGGAAGGTGAATTGGTTCAACGCTACGCTGCAGCGGATGTTTTTTCTATGGTAAGCCGAGAAATAGGTGAGAGTGGAGAGGTCGAGGGCTTTGGCATTGTCTACCTCGAAGCCAATGCCTGCGCCACGCCCGTTTTGGGTGGACGTTCGGGGGGGGTTGAGGATGCCATTGCCGATGGAGAAAGCGGTTTGTTAGTCGATCCCAATGATGTAGTGGAACTCAGCTCTTGCTTGGTGCGCTTGTTGTGCGATGAAGCGCTGCGCATGGAGTTAGGACAGAATGGCCGCCGCCGCGTATTTGCCGAATTTGACCGTCGCGTCCAAGCGAGCCGCCTTTGGGAGCTAAGTGCTTGAACCGCGTGCGCGTGTTGCATGTTATTACGCGGTTAGATCGCGGTGGCTCGGCGGAAAATACGCTGCTGACGGTGGCGGAGGCCAACCGCGCGCGCTTTGATGTTTCCCTGGCTTCGGGGCCGACCCAGGGGCCGAGTAGTCCAACGGAGGCACGGGCTCGAGAGGTCGGAGAATATATCGATATCCCCGATTTAGTGCGTGCGATACGACCGCTCAACGATTTGCGCGCGCTATGGCAACTGTATCGCTTGATGCAACGAGGTCGCTATGATATCGTACATACGCACACCTCAAAAGCTGGGTTATTAGGCCGTTTAGCCGCGTATTTTGCCCGCGTCCCCATCGTCGTTCACACCCCGCACGGTCACGTTTTTTACGGCTATTATGGTCCTTGGGTCAGCGGACTTTTCGTGCGCTTAGAACGCTGGGCTGCTTCCATGTGTGATCGCATTATTGCACTGACATCCAAGGGGGCCGAGGACCATATCGAACTCGGCGTAGCTTTGCGCCGAAAATTTGTCGTTATCCACAGTGGTATAGAATTTCCCGAAAGTTTTGCTCTCGGGCAGGGGCGTGAAGAGTTGCGTGCTGAATGGGGAATAGGGGCCGATGCACTCGTTGTTGGCACGCTGGGGCGACTCACTGCAATCAAGGGGCAGAGAGATCTAATCGAAGCGTTTTCTTTGCTGTGCGGACAAGTCCCCGATGCCTATTTACTCCTCGTCGGCGATGGCGAGGAGCGCATGGACCTAGTCGGGTTGGCGAAGAATTTAGGCGTGGGTTCGCGCGTGATAGTTGTCGGTTGGCGCGAGGATATCTACGCCGCACTGGCGACAATGGACCTCTTTGCCCTACCTTCGATAAACGAGGGCATGGGAAAAGCACTCGTCGAGGCTATGTACGCCGGCCTGCCCTGTGTCGCTACGCGAGTGGGGGGAGTGCCCGAGCTCGTAGAGGATGGAAAAGAGGGTTTTATCGTTTCTGCTGCTGCGCCCCGCGAGTTAGCAGATGCTTTGCTCAAATTATTGCTCGATGAGAGTTTGCGCGCGCGCTGTGGTGCAGCTGGACGCAGGCGGGCCACTGCGTATAGCGCAGCAGAGATGATACGTAAAATTGAAGCGCTATACGAAGATATTCTGCAGGAAAAGGGATTGTGAATTGATGAAGTACGCCTTCTACATTGGGCTGGTTTTGAACGGGCTAGTCGCGTTTGCGTGGGCAGAAGGCTACGAGTCTTTACCAGCAGCAGTGCAAGTGCGGACGGATTTCGGCGCAGGAAAATTGTCCATTGAAGAAATCGCCTCTATGGCTATCGATAAAGGCCTGGGCGCCGTCGTATTTACCGAGCCCGATGTGCAGCGAGTCTCTTATGGCGTGCCTTTTCTGCGCAACTTGTTGCCTTTTAGCTATGAGAAAAGAAGTCTTTATGCAGACGATACGGTTGGAAAATACTTAAATCAGGTCGTTCGTGCTAGTGAAGAGCATCCGGAATTAGTATTGATTGATGGGGTCGAGTCGAGGCCATTTTATTATTGGGGAACTTTTGGCGATGGCCCCTGGCCATTGCGCCAATGGGACAAACGCCTAGCGGCTATCGGTTTGGGTGACAGCGAGGCTTATCGCGAACTTCCCGTTAGTGGTGGGCGTGGTTTATGGGTTTGGCACGGGGCGAGTCTGTTGCTCCTATGGCCGCTCTTTGGGGTGGCCTATGCGTTGATTGCTCGCGCTCATCCGTTGGCGTTGCGCATTGTAATCGGTGTGGTCTCGTTGCTGTGCCTAGTGGATAATGCACCCTATAAAATGCCATTGTGGGATCCTTATAAAGGCGATCTTGGTCCAGCGCCATATCAGTATTATATCGACTATGTTGGCGAACTTGGCGGGCTGGTTTTGTGGTTGCCTACCGACCCGCGTGCTTCGGAGCAAGAAATCGGACTTTTGGGTGGGCGTCTAGCGGCGGCAGTGCCACCGGCGGGTAAGTTTGAAGAATTGTTGCGGACTTACGACTACACGGCTTTTGCCGCTCTCCATACCGGTCGTGCTACGGAAGCGGAACCCGGAAAATTGTGGGACAAAATACTAGTCCAGTATTTGCGCGGCACGCGCCAGCGGCCCGTCTGGGCATTCGGCAGCGCAGATTACCAAGGGGGGGAAGGGTTCGACCAAGTGCTCACCGTCTTTAGCGTGCGCGAGCGCAGTCGAGCTGGGCTATTTGAGGCCTTACAACGCGGCCGTATGTATGCGGTACAAGGGGGAGGTCAGCGATTGTCGTTGCAGAGTTTTGCCGCGCGCAGTGCGGATCAACAGGTGGGGGCCGGAGAGACATTGGTGGGGGACGGGCCGGTTCAAATTAGCGCTATAGTCGCCAATGTACAGGGCACTGCAGCACAGGTGCGTGCGCGCTTAGTGCGCTCGGGTAAAGTCGTCGAACAATTCCAAGGCACTACACCGCTGACCATTCGCCACGTTGATTCAGATCTATCGGCGGGGCAAAAGGTCTATTATCGCTTGTTAGTACAGAGCGCCGATTCTCGACTCGTGTCCAATCCGATCTTTGCCGAAGGAGCAGCAGAGTGATTATCGCCATTCACCAACCGCAGTTTATGCCTTGGTTGGGGTACTTTGATAAGATGGACCAAGTCGATGCCTTTGTATTACTAGACAATGTCCAATACAAAAAGAATGAATTTCAGAATCGCAACCGCATCAAGACACCGCAGGGGCCGCAGTGGTTGACGGTGCCCGTTTCTTATAAGTTCCCCGCGCTGATCAACGAAGTTACTGTGCGCGCAGGGGATCCTTGGCGCCGCAAGCACCAACAGACCTTAGTTGCCAATTATGCGAAGGCGCCCTATTGGGCTGAATTTTCAGATTCGCTGCGGGATTTATATGCCGTAGAATCGACTTCATTAGCCGAGGTCAATCGCGCCTCAGTGGCGTGGTTACAGAAAGAGTTGGGCATCGATACGCCGCTCGTAGCCGCTTCGGAAATGGACTTGAGCGAGGAGCCAACGCAGCGTTTGCTCGACATTTGCAGCGAGTTCGGTGCCTCGACTTATTTGGCCGGTGTAGACGGGCGCAAATATATGGAATTAGATCGTTTTGAAGCGGCGGGAATAGAAGTCGTATTCCAAGGTTTTGAGCATCCGAACTACAGTCAATTACATGGCGAATTTACCTCGCATCTATCGGCGCTGGACCTTTTGTTCAACTGTGGTCCAGAAAGTGGAAAAATAGTGCGTAGCAATAGGAAAAAATGACCGATATATATAGGGGTAGACCATGAACATACTGGCAATAGGTGCACATCCGGACGATTTGGAATACGGTTGTGCTGGGACTTTGATTCGGCATGTGCAAAAAGGGGACAAAGTTTATTTAGTCGTGGTGACGGATGGTAGCGCTGGTGGCGAGCCCGCAATGCGTCGCAATGAACAGCGGGATGCAGGCAAGCTAATAGGCGCCGAGGAGGTGTTTTTTCTCGATTATCCCGACACGCATTTTGAGTGTAACCGCGAGTCGATTATGCGCATTGAAGAGGTGATTCGCCAGGTTGATCCAGGAGTGGTCTATACTCATTGGGGGGAAGACACGCATCAAGACCACCGCAATATCGCTCGCGCAGTAGTGCCGGCGGCGCGGGGGGTCCAGAATTTGCTCTATTTTGAGGGATGGTCGTCCCAATATTTTAATCCGACGGTCTTCGTCAATATCGGCAAGGTGATTAACCAGAAACTCGGCGCCCTAGAGGCGCATATCTCGCAGATAGAAAAGACCCATATCGAAAATCAGAGTATCGTCGATATCTCGCGTTCGGTTGCCCATTTTCGCGGCATCCAGGGACGAGTTACTTACGCCGAGGGATTTACGCCGGTGCGCTACTTTATCGACTTTTGATGAAAGTGAGTATGCGATGACAGCCATACCTCTACCACAGCATGTGCGGCAAGAGATACCCATGAACGATTTGCGCAGGCAGCACGCACAAATCGGCGCAGAGATCGAGATGGCTCTGAGCGAGGTTATTGACGGCTGTAATTTTATTTTAGGTCCGCAGGTAGAGCGCTTTGAAGCGGCTTTTGCTGCGTATTGCCGCACGGAACACTGTGTTGGTGTAAGTAGCGGCACGGATGCATTGCGCTTGGCTCTACAAGCGACGGGTATCGGTCCTGGCGATGAAGTAATCACCACGCCGCTGACCTTTGGGGCGACGTTGGAAGCTATATTCCAAGTCGGTGCTCGTCCCGTATTAGTCGATATCGACCCGCAGTATTACACGATGGACCCGCAGCACCTGCATGGTGCGTTAAGCGCTCGCACCCGCGCTATATTGCCCGTGCATTTATATGGCCAGATGACCGATATGAAGTCGATCTTGGCGCTGGCCGCCGAACGTGACTTAGTCGTTATCGAGGATGCCGCACAGGCGCACGGTGCTCGCTATAATGGGGCTATGGCTGGTGGTGTGGGCCGCGTAGGTTGTTTCAGCTTTTATCCGGGCAAAAATTTGGGTGCCTATGGCGATGCCGGTGGCATCACGACGAACGATGATGTCTTGGCCGAGCGCGTGCGTCGTTTGCGCAATCACGGTCAGGCCAAAGGAGACAAGTTCAATTATCTCGAAGTCGGCGGCAACTACCGCATGGATGGAATGCAGGGTGCTGTACTCGAGGTGAAATTGCGTCATTTAGAGGCGTGGAACGAACATCGTCGCATGCTCGCAGCCCGTTATTGCACACTGCTGGCGGGTTTGGAGGCCGTGGGTTTGCCGGACGAAGCCTCTTATGCGCATCACGTATACCATCTATATGCCCTACGCGTGCCGGACCGTGAGGATTTGGCTACTAGTTTGCGCGCGGAGGGGGTCGAAACGGCCGTGCAATACCCGCATCCATTGCACCTTACGCCGGCCTTTGCAGGCTTGGGCTACCGACGTGGGGACTTCCCCGTCTGTGAACAGGTTTGTAGCGAACTGCTTTCGGTGCCGCTCTTTGCGGACATGACGGAAGACCAAGTCGACTACGTGGTCGATGCGATTTTCCGCCATTATACATGAGCGGGCCTATTGCCAGCGGGCCTATTGCCCATTCGCGTCCGGCGATGGGCGAGGAGGAAGCCGAAGCGGCAGCTCGTATCGTGCGCTCGGGTTTGTTGGCTCAAGGCCGTGAAGTAGAACTGTTAGAAAAGGAGATGGCTTCTTTTACAGGTCGTCGATTTGCGGTGGCCGTCTCTTCGGGGACGGCTGCTTTACATTTGGGGCTATTGGCTTTGGGGGTAGGGCCGGGGGATCGGGTTGCGATACCGAGTTACGTATGCACGGCACTTTTACACGCGGTTTGGGCCGTGGGGGCCGAGCCGGTGCTGTGTGATATCGATCCGCATTCGCGCAATATCGATGCGGGTTTATTGGCTGCACTCGCTGCAATTGAGCCGCTACGCGCCGCGATCATTCCCCATTTGTTTGGATTGCCCGTTCCTACCGAGGCTTTTGATGCACTCGGTATTCCCTATATAGAAGACTGTGCGATGAGCATTGGTGCCCAACACGCGGGGCGGCCTTTGGGAAGCCATGGAGCCCTGTCGATTTGTTCCTTTTATGCGACCAAAATGCTGGGGGCCGGAGAAGGGGGCATGGTTCTCACTGACGATGAAGATATCGCCCTAACAGCGCGTGGTCTACGCGAGTACGATGGAGCGCCGGCTCATAGGCTGCGCTTTAATGCCAAGATGACGGACTTACACGCAGCTGTGGGACGAGTGCAACTACACCGCCTGCCCGATTTTGTGTCCCGCCGCCGAGAATTGGCCGATCTATATCAGCAGGAATTTATCTCTTTTTCAAATATAAAAACACCTCTGGTTAATTCCGAACATATTTATTATCGTTACGTACTCAAAGTGGTTAGTACGGCAGAAGCATTTATCGAAAGGTTGGAAAGTCTGGGCGTGGCGGCACGTCGCCCGGTATACAATCCCTTGCATCGCGAATTGGGGTTGGCCGACGGTGATTACCCACATACAACCGCTGCTTATAAATGCGATGTGTCGATCCCAATTTATCCCGCACTGAGTGATTGTGAGGCGCATAGCGTCCTCGCGGCTGTGCGCAACGCCGCGCTAGCCCAATAACGAGGTATATTGGAAAGCGAAAAAGGTCCATCTCTTTTTAATGCCGATAAAGTGGTCACCCTGCTCTTTGTCGGTTTCCTCTTTAGCCCTCAAGCGCAAGATTTGCTCTATCATTCCGGGCTGCGCTGGGCGTATTTGCTCTTGCTCTCCTTTGGGCTCGCCAATCTCTCTACGCCTATCGTGCACTGGGTGGCGTATAAAACGGGAGCCGTTGATATACCCAAAGGCCGCAAGGCGCACGATGCTCCGACGGCCCTGCTGGGGGGGGTTGCCGTCTTTCTCGCCTTTGCCGTTACCGTACTGTATAACTTTAGCTTTAGCGAGGAGCTCAAGGGGGTCGTGCTGGGGGGCATGTTGATCTTTGTCGTCGGGTTAGTGGACGATTTGCGCGAAATTCCAGCGAGCATCAAACTGGTCGCACAGTTAGTCGCCGTGGCAATACTCGTGCAACATGGCGTGGTTATCAGCTTTCTGCCCGATCAAATGTGGGGGAATGTGGGGGAATGGGCGCTGACGGCATTTTGGGTTATCGGTATCACCAATGCGATCAATTTTCTCGATGGCATGGATGGATTGGCCGCTGGGATCTGTGGCATTATCTCTATTTTCTTTGCTTTGGTCGCCCTGCAAAACCATCAAGACTATATGGTTTATTTGGCCGTCCCTTTGGTGGGGGCTTGTTTGGGCTTTCTCCCCTACAACTTTCGTATATCCCGCCCGGCTGCTATTTTTCTCGGAGATGCAGGTAGCACGTTTCTTGGGTTTACGGTCGCGGCACTCGGGGTAATGGGCGAATGGGCTGGAGATCATGGGGTGCGCTTAATCGTGCCAGTGCTGATTCTCGGTGTGCCAATCTTCGATATGACTTTTACGACTTTTATGCGTGTCAAGAGCGGGGAAGTGCGTTCTTTGCGCGAATGGATTGACTATACGGGGCGAGACCATATTCACCATCGCTTAGCCGGGCTGCGCATTGGTAAACGCAATGCAGTGCTCGTTATTTATGTCGTCACGCTCTGGCTGGGGTTGTCGGCGCTCGCACTTGAGAATGCCACGGGGCTCAATGCGCTCTTACAAGTTGCACAGTCGGTCATTGTCTTTTTGTTATTGGGGTTTTTTATGGTGTTTGTACAACACAAGTATGAGGAAATAGAACACGACGAGCTAAATCGGCGATCTACGGATACTAAGTGATTATTTCGCAAGGGGATAACTAGAACTTCGTATAGATAGATACAACTTGACATTATACTAGTTCGGCAGTAATTTTTTGATAGCGCAATTTACACGCAGCATCCCAGAAAAACAATAGTTTAGCGCTGCGAGTAAAAGAGTTGGACACGAGGCGAATATATGAATAGTCGGAATGGACAGGCATGCTCGCTTTAGACGATCTAGTGCCTGGGATTCTAGTTAGAGGCCTATCTCCCCACGCGGTGGCAACGGTCAAAGAAGTGCGCCGTTTCGGTGCTGCCGGAGTTGAGGTAGCCTTCGTTGATGAAGAAGGCCGTAGCGACCACGTATTGCTCTGTCGCGAGCACGAGCCACAACTAGAGTTGGCCGCCGATGAACGCGAGTGGAGTTTTGCCGCTGATGCCGGGCTATGGCGATTAGCGGCTACGGCGCACGAGATCCTCGTCAATACCTATCCCGGCGAAGTGGAAGACGCGCAGAGCCGTCGACATTTAGCTGCTTTTCTCTCCCAACGTGGTGAAGACCAACTATCCGGTCTGGTCGATGAATTGACCAATGATCCGGGCTTTCTCTACGACAGTGCTGTCGTACCACCATTGGCAGATTTGGATTCGTTTTTCCACGAGGCGCTACTCGCGGCGGGAGGCCAAGGCTCCGAGTTGCTTGGAGGCCGCTACGAAATTGCTGCATTGCCCAAAATGCTGGCCGCCCCCTCTTTGCCCAAACAAATAGCATTTTCCCCCGAACTTGGCCAGACTGCAGATGCCGACTGGGTGCATGTTCAGCACCCGTTGGTGCGCGAATTGGCTGAAGAAATCTTAGGAGATCAGCGCTCTCTATTGAAACAAGGGGCGATCTTAGTCGTTCCGGGTGAGGGGCGCGTGCGTTTGGGACTGCTGGTAGAACACGGTGCGGGGCGTTTGCGCGAGTCAGGACAGGCGGCCTGGCGTCAACTGCAGCGTTTGGAAGTAGATGTCGAAGGCCATACTTCACTTTCCCCAGAAAATTCTTGGTGGGCTTACCGCATGCCGACCCCTGATGAGCATGCTTCCCTTGCGGCACAGACGACTGATTTGATCGCGGGGGAATTAGAAGAGCAAGCTCTTGCCTGGTCCGTTGCGGAGACTGTTCCTCTGCATTTGGAAATGACGAGACGTGCGCGCGAGCATTTTTCTCGTCGCCTAGCAGAAGGTTTGGAAATACGTGGGGGGAGCGGTGAGGAAGTCGTGCGTCGCAATTTATTGCGCGAGCGTTTGCGCGAATGGGAGCGTGAGCCGCTGATGCCCCTATTGCCAGAAATCGTCGGTGGGGCCCTGTTGATCCCCGAGCGCCTCGTTGCTGCAGATGCTAAAAATACAACTGCAAGCATTCGCATTCCGAACAATTTACACGAAATGACGCAACAGGTTCCAACCCCTGGTGTGCCGCCTGCCGAGCGCGAGCCCAGTCGCAAAACAGAGGGCGAACGCCGCGCTAGTCGCGAAAATTCGGGACTCTTTACTGAGATTCCTGGTCTGGTCGGTGCCCCTCGCGAGTTCTTTGTACCCGCGACTAAAACTAAGGTAGGCCCCGATCGCGGTGATCGCCCTCCCGTGCTCACTCAGTCGAAGGTGGCGCTGGTCGAAGTCGATTTACAGCAGGAGTGGCATGCGCATGAACAACGCCTGGCGGAATTGGGTGTTGACGTTGGGCCTGGTATCGAACTCGTACGCCGCAACTCGGTGGATGGTGGTATGGCACTGTGGGTTCCCAGCGGCAATTTTTCCATGGGCGAGCGCTTGGGGGATCGGGATGAGAAACCCATTCACCAAGTTTACGTCGATGCTTTTTACATGGACGTCTATCCCGTAACTCAAGGGCAATTTCAGCGTTTCGTACGCGAGACGGGTTATCGCTTGGGGCAGTGGGAGGCGAGGCCAGATTCTGATGACCATCCGGTTGTTGAGGTTAGTTGGGAGGATGCTGTCAACTATTGCCAGTGGGCTGGAAAACGCCTGCCGACAGAAGCTGAATGGGAAAAGGCCGCACGCGGTACTGATGGGCGCACCTACCCCTGGGGTGAGGACTTCGAACCAGATCGCGCCTGTGTTTTAGGACGCGGTTTTGACGGTACGGCACCGGTGGGCAATTTCACCGCTGGGGCCAGTCCCTATGGGTTACACGATATGGCGGGTAATGTCTGGGAGTGGGCCGCTGATTATTACGCTGAGGATTACTATAACTGGTGTCCGTTGAAAAAACCCTACGGCCCCGATTCTGGCGAGCGCAATGTGTTGCGAGGTGGGGCTTGGATTTGCCATCGTCGCTATCTGCGCTGTGCCAAGCGCGAGCACCAGATGCCAGAATATCGCAGTCGTTTTGCCGGTTTTCGCTGCGCGAGCTAAACGAGTTCAAACAAAGTAAACTCCATAAGAAGAGGCCTGCGCCCCAAAGGGGGCGCAGGCCTTTTCTTATGGAAGAGCTATTTAATTCGCCGCACTACTTTCCATCTAATACCGATTCGTCCATCGCCGGATCGACGATATAAAGCATCGGCTCTTCTTCTAAATGTACGAGCAATGCTTCTTTTACGGGTTTACCTCTGTGGTCTAAAAGAACTTCGACCAAAGGGCGTGTGGGATAGAGCTTGTTGGCACCGACAACGCGGCCAATCTGGTTGTTATTGAGCTTGACGAGGCTACCGAGTGGGAAGATAGAAACGATATTGATCAACGCCTTGATGAGCCGAGGGTCAAAGTGTTTGTTGCGCGTATCGATAATTGTCGTCAGCGCGCTATAGATGACGTGGGCTTTGCGGTCAGAGCGTGGGTGGCCGAGTGCTTCGTACATATCGCCGAGACCTATGATACGCGCAAACTCGTGGATATTCTCGCCCTTTAGTCCGGCGGGGTAGCCGCTGCCATCGTGGCGCTCGTGGACTTGCACTACGATTTCGCTGATCCACTCATACTCTTCGCCGAAGTGTTTCACCATTTCCTGCGATTGAATAGGGTGGTTGCGTAGGAGCGACAGTTGGTCCGCTGTGAGTTTCGGGCTATCGAGCACTTCTTCGGGAATCGTCAGCATGCCTATGTCGTGCGTCAGGGTGCAGAGCCCTAGGGCTAAAGACTGGGTTTCATTGTATTCAATCTCTAAACCTAAGCGAATGGCTAAGAGCACTGTATTGGCGACGCGCTGCGCACGGGGTGTATCCGTCGTGCGCTGGCGGATACCCTCGGTGAGTAGTTGGTCATCCTTTGCAAATAAATGCAGCACGTGGTTGAGTGCAGGAACGAGCTTATCGGAATCGAGTTGCTCTTCTTTTGAGGCTTGTTCAAAGACATGGTTAGCAGCTGCTACGAGCAGTCGGTACGCCTCGTGAGGAGGGATCTCCTCACGAGTTTTGTCCTGGTTTTGCTCAGAGGGTATTTCGTCTTCGGCTGTATCTGTCGCTATATCACTTCCGACCGCAGTGGCCTCTACTGCAGGTGTCAGCGTGGAGGCGGAATTGTCGACAGGAGGCAATAAAGGCTCGCCGTCGTTGACGGAAGGGGCGGGCACTAGCTCCGGGGCTGGAGCGGGGGGCATCGATGGTTGGTTGGCAGGTGCTGCGGTGGGTTGAGCCTGTTGTGTGTGGGCCTCGACGGGCACTTGTTGGGCCGGTGCCTCGGGTGGTGTTAGGGGGCCTTCCTCGCGCGCTTGATGGCTAGTGCGCAGCATATGACGCATTCTAAACACGGCTGTCTTCCTCGTCCAGAATGATGCTATAGGCCATGTCTTCGTCAACGAGCTCGGCACGGCGGCTGAAGCTGAGGACCAAGCACAAATCGCAGATGTGGTTTAGGCGGCGCGGTATGCCGCCAGAATACTGCGAAATGAGCTCTATGGCCTCAGGGCTAAAGGTCGGTTTTTCGCGCCCGGCAACGCGCAGTCGGTGTTCAATGTATTCGCCCACTTCGCGTCGTTCCAATGCCCGCACGATGCCACGTGCCGACAGGCGATCATCTAGCTGGGTAATCTGCCGAACTCGCTCGGCCATAGCGGGCTGCCCGACGAGTAATAGCGTTAATAGAAAGGCGTCGTTGAGCTGGAAATTGAGCAATAGACGAATTTCTTCAAAGAGAGAGGGGTCTTCTAATAATTGGCCTTCGTCAATAACGACGACGGTGCTCTTGCCCGTTGAAAAATTGTCGTAGAGGCGTCCGTTGAGTTTGTGCACGACTTCCGTGTGGTTATCGTCGGGGGCATTGTCGCCGACCTGATAGAGAATTTCGCGCAGTAGTTGCGTCGGAGTGGGGCTCGGACTGGTGAGTAGAGCGACCTCCGTCTGTTCCGGGTCTAGCTCTGCGACTAAGGCTCGCGCTATAGTAGTTTTCCCGCACCCAGAGTCTCCCGTCAACAAAATGCCGCCGCGATTGCTTTTAAGGGCATATAGCAGTTTGGCGAAAGTCTCGGCGGTAGCCGGTGATTTGTAGAGGAAGCGAGGGTCGGGCGTATTCTCAAAAGGCTTTTCAGCCAACCCCCAATAGTCCTGGTACAAGGTGAACTCCTCCGCGTCAGGTTCCCGTGAGAGACTCTGTCATGCGGGGTCTCTAAGATACTGTAAAAGATCGGCTTAACGCCTACGCTAAGGATAGGGGGTTGACGTTCTGATGTCAAGCCGCAATACGTGTCGAGTTGTTGGGACTGGGCGCAATACCTTCGTTGTGATCTACCAACTATTGCACGCAGATCACAGCTTTCGCAGATTGTGTTGTAGTCCTTATGGGATAGTTTTTATGACGAGTAGCAAAACCGATAACGGAGAATGTAATGCAAGGTGTGAATAAGGCGGCGCGGGTTTGCCAATTATTAATTGGGTTGGTGTACCTCGTGTCTGGTGCGATCAAGGTCTGGGAGCCCGTGCTCTTTTACTGGGAGGCCATTCCCTATGTTCAGATGCTGGGTTTCGGCCGTGATTCATCTTGGCAATTGGTGGCCAAGAGCGCCGTATGGCTCGCGCCGATCGAAGTGGGGTTGGGGGTGGGGTTAATGCTCAATTGGCGTCCTAAAGTGATACTGCCTATCTCGACGTTGCTGATGGCTTTTTTTACCGGTCTGATGGTGTATGCATGGGATATTGGTGCATCAATTGACTGCGGTTGTTTTGGCACCTTAGTCGAACGCAGCCCCGGTGAAGCGGCGGTCGAAGATGCGGTTATGCTCGCGATGCTCCTATTGGCCTGGTGGCGGTTGCGCGATAGTGATATGGCTCCCTGGAGTGGTCCGTGGACTTGGACCAACAAGGTTGTTGTGGGGCTGTTCGCCGCCGCCCTCGTGTTGTGTGGAGCGCGCTTTTTACCTGAGTTGGAACGTTTGGAGGCATCCGATCTGAAAGCGGGGGTGCGCCTAATTGGTCTGTCGCCAAAGGGAATCGACGCTGATTTGTCAGAGGGTAAATATTTGATTGAAGTATTTAGTCCCCTCTGTGGCCACTGCATTGATGCCGTGCCTAAAATAAATGCTATGGTAGAGGATGGATCGCTGCCGCGTGTCATTGCGATGACGAATTTTGCTCAGGATTCACCGCAACTGCAAGAATTTAAACGCCGCTTTAATCCTCAATACGATATTGCAACCATCTCACTGACGGACTTCTTTCGCCTCACCTATGCGCACGGTTATCCGCGCCTGGCGTATATAAAGGACGGCATCGTGCAGTCCGTATGGGAGCGAGACTTTGTGCCAAATTTGGAACGACTGCGGGAAATCACGCGCTAAGGGAGAGGGATATGAGCGAGTTAGCTCTACATGGTGGTTCTAAAGCCATCGACATAGATGAAGCCGATATTTTTCGCTGGCCGATTATAACCAGTGAAGACGAAGAAGCGGTGCTCGAGGTCTTGCGCCGCGGTGCGATGTCTGGTACCGATGTAACGCGTAAATTCGAAGAAGATTTGTGTGCCTATTTTGGTCTGCAAAACGCGCTCTGTCACAATACGGGTACGGCTGCAATACAGGCGGCGATGTGGGCGTGTGGCGTGCGTCGTGGCGATGAAGTAATCAGTCAGAGCATGACCTATTGGGCATCGTCTCTACCGGTTTTTTCGCTGGGGGGCACGGTCGTATTTGCCGAGATGGATCCGCAGACCTTGACCTTGGATCCCGGCGATATTGAAGCGCGAATCAACGAGCGCACCAAAGCTATTGTCGTAGTGCACTACAGCGCTTATCCAACGGACATGGATCCGATTATGGAAATCGCCGAACGCCGCGGTGTTAAGGTAATCGAGGACGTATCTCATGCTCAGGGTGGTTTGTATAAAGGCCGTATGTTGGGGACAATAGGCCATGTTGGGGCGATGTCGATCATGTCGGGAAAATCGTTGCCTTGTGGCGAGGGTGGTTTTCTTGTTACCGATGACAAGCAACTCTATGAACGCGCCGTTTCTTTTGGTCATTATCAGCGCACTGCGGAAGTAGAAGACCCGGAACTGACGCCGTTTAAGGGCATGCCACAAGGTGGCTATAAGTATCGTATGCACCAACTCTCTTCAGCCGTCGGTCGCGTGCAGATCAAACACTACGATGCACGCGTGAAAGTGATTCAGCAGGCTATGAACTATTTCTGGGACCAAATGCAGGATGTGCCTGGCATAAAAGAACATCGCCCCGCGGAGGACAGTGGCAGTACTATGGGGGGGTGGTATGCGGCGAAAGGAATCTATGCAGCTGATGAGTTGGGGGGGGTACCTGTCGAGCGTTTTTGTGAGGCGGTCAATGCCGAGGGAGGGACGTTCCGCATGACGCCAGGCGCCAATATCTTGATGCACCTACACCCGGTGCTCAACGACGCTGACGTCTATGGTGACGGCAAACCGACGCGCATCGCTTTTTCCGATCGCGATCTGCGCCAGGGCGTGGGATCTCTACCGGTTACGGAGAGTTTGCCCGGGCGCTGTTTATCGATTCCGTGGTTTAAGCATTTTCGCACCGAAGTGATAGATGCCTATGTCGCGGCTTTTCGCAAGGTCGCCGAGCGGGCCGATGAATTGCGGTGAGCGTTATGGATGCGATTCTCAAAGAGCGCCTCTTCGGCTATGGCACGCCCTATCGAGTAACGGTGGCAGGGGACGGTGCCGTGCAGGCCGTAGAAACGGATGCGGCACAGGAGGCTGAAACGCTGAGCCAAATGTTGATGGCGCTGGCTGGGGCTGTAGAAAATAAGATGCAAGAGCCGTTAGGTAATTGGGTCTATTCCATGCCCTTTGGCCGCTGCGGGGTAGATGCTTTGCCGCGTGAGCATATACAGGTTCACTTTTGTTCTGAGGCGTGGATTGACGTGCTATCGCATGATGGTTTGCATACGCGCGCGCTATGCGAGGGAGAAAGTGTCTGTATCGAACCGGGGACTGTGGTGCGTTTACGTGCGCGGTCTTATGGAGAGAAGCGCGTGTTGGTCGCTTTTCAAACCCAGGATCACACGCCTCTCCTAGGCAATGCGGGGCCGTTTAAAATTGACGGTATTATACCTGAAGGTTGGTGCGAGCGCTTGGCGGCATGCCACGCAGATTTTGCTATCGTTGCTCGTATGGCTGCTGCGTCGCGCGGTGAAGCGTTAAATTATTTCTTTGCTCGTATGGCTGCTGCATTAGAGGGCAAGCGCGAGTTGGGTGAGTTGCAATGTGCCGCACGCGCGGTCGGTTCGTATGGTGCCAGCGATGAAGGAGCTTTCTTTGCGCGCCAACGCCAACTGTTAAGTGCTGAAGTCATAGAGCGCGTCCGTGATCAGGACGAAGCTGTTTTTCGTTTTCCCGGTATGTTTGGAGCGGTGGCGCCGTTGTTTAACCTGATTGCTTAAGACTATTTCACATTATCTAATAGGACATGTATACGGTGGCTAAAAAGAAAATTCGCCTTGGCCTGATTGGCTGTGGTGGCAACATGCGCAATGCCCATGTACCGCGTTTGTTAGACGATGGGCAGGTTGAATTGGTCGGACTAGTCGATACGGCCGCAGAGCCGGCCCAATTGCTGATGGAGAAGTGGGGAAAAGAAGTGCCGCTGTATACAAATTATAAAGAGATGCTGAAGGCTGATAATATCGACGGCGTGCTGATTTCTTCGCCGCATTCTCTGCATTACGAACAGACGCGGGCGTGTTTGAATGCGGGCTTACACGCGCTGGTAGAGAAGCCGTTGACGACGACTTCGCGCCATGCCAAAGCTCTCATCGAGTTAGCTCGTAAAAAGAAGCGCCTGCTCGTGGTCAGCTACCAACGCAATTTTTACCCACAGCATACCTATGTGCGCGAACTTGTACAGAAGGGTGCCCTAGGACAGATCCAGGGCATTGTCGCCTATGTGACGCAGCGCTGGGGTGGCGGTGGTTGGCGCGGGGTGCCCGAACTGTCGGGCGGTGGTTTCTTTATGGATACCGGCAGTCATTTGGTCGCATCGGCCCTATGGATGACTGGGCTACAGCCGGCGCAAGTTCACGCCTTTATGGACCAGCGCGGCAAGCAGGTCGATATCGATGCGGCGTTGAATATTCGTTTTTCCAATGGTCGGCTGGGCTCGTTTCACTTTACGGGCAGCGCTGATCGCCACGACGAGCGCTTGGCCATACAGGGCGACAAAGGCTGTATAGTTTTTCACTTGCACCAATGGGCTATTCGCGACGTGCAGTTCAACGGGGAGAGCCTCCAGGTGCCAGCGCGCATAAAAGAAGATTCACCGGATGCGTCTTTCTTGCGCTGGATACGCGGGGGCAAAGGGTACGAAGAAGCGGATTTTGCGCTGCAAGTTTCGCGTCTTACTGAGGCTACCTATAAGTCAGTTATACAAAAGAAAACGGTACGGGTTGCCCGCTAAAAAAGAAAGCCAAACAAATACATGATTCACTTTGAGGAAGTCGTACGTCAACTCGATACACATATTGGCAGGGTGTTGGCGCGACAGGTAATGGACAAGGGGCACCGCGATTGCGGCGGTTTTATCGACGGCGAAGGGTTGGTTGGTCCCAACAGTGTATCTTCGGCTTCAAGTCTAACCTATGCCTATCTGCTAGAAGATTCTACATACTATCACAGCGGGGACCTCCTAGAGCGGATCTTGCTCGTGGGAGATTTTGGGCGGCGGCGACGACGGCCTTCAGGCAACTACGATTTGCTGTCGACCAATTTTGACTCCTCTCCCGATACGGGGTTTATAACCAAATCCTTAGCTCCGGCTGTCAAGGCTGCACGAGCACAAACGGAGGATGCAGGCGCTCAACAAATTGCCGAGTCGCTGGGCGAATTAATCTTCACGGGTGCTGCGGGCATGGTAACGGGTGGTTTTCACACGCCGAACCATCGCTGGGTAATCGTAGCGGCGCTGGCCATGGCGCGAGATCTCTACCCCGAACTTGACGTAATGGATACGATTGATGCCTATCTGGGGGAGAGTATCGATATCAGTGCTGACGGTGAGTATATAGAGCGCAGCACTGGCGTTTACAACGCCGTCGTCAATCGCTCACTTATCTTTGCCGCCGAAGCGCTTTCCCGCCCGGATTTGTTAGAGCCCGTGCGAAAGAATCTCGATTTTAACTACCATCTATTGCATGGGGATGCCACGGTTGTCACGAGTATTTCGCGGCGTCAAGATCGAGGCTCGCGTTCAGTGCCGACGACCTTAGCGGATGGTTTTCACGCACTCGCACATATAGACGACAATGGTTTTTATGCAGCGGTCGCCGATTGGCTCGTGGAAGAGGGTGGCAGCGCTACGGTTTGCCTGCCAAATTTCGTGCGTCATCCAGAGTGGCGCACGAAAAAAATTGAGCGCGAACCACTGCGGCACCAGTACGCTAAAATCTATCCGATCTCTGGTCTATGGCGGGTGCGTCGAGATCATACAAGTGCCACCGCTGTTGCGGGACTGACTGCGCCCTTTGCCGTGGTTAGCGGCCAGGCTGAGATGAGTGTAAAGATGTGTTCGACTTTCTTTGCTACGGGGCAGTTTGTCGGTGAAGATTTTTCTGGTGATGAGAACAAAGTGCGCATGGTGCATAAGGGACGCAACAAGATCTATCCAGAGAAAGACTATATGGGTGGTATTTATTGGATGCCTATAAATGAAGAAGTCGATGCACAGAATTGGCGGGATGTTCGCAGTCGACGTCGGACCTATGAACTGGAACCCTTGGAAGTGGCATTGGAGATAGAGGAAGTAGACGGTGGTTTTGACCTACATATCAAGACCGCGGGTGGGGTGGACGACGTGCCATTTCAAATCGAATGCAATTTTGCTCCTGGGGGAATACTGGAGACCGAGAGCGCCATTGTCCAAGGCAAAGCGGGTAATACTGCTTTTTTAAAGAATGGCTATGCCCTCTACAAAATTGGTGATGATGCCATCCAAGTGGGGCCTGGTGAAAATGCACATTGCATGTGGTCAATGCGCAATAGCGAAGTGAGTCAAGGCGACTTTCGTTTGTTGATTACGACAATGGCTCCACTGCATAGGACCTTAGAGGTTCGCTGTGGTACGTGGTCGGAGGCTCGTGGTGTTGGTGCGTGGTTGAAGAAAAGACCTGAGTGATCGAACGCAGTGTTTGGGTAGGCTGGCTGCCCTTGGTTTTTGTGTTTGCTCCGTTGGACCTACTGCGTGCCGATCCGCTCTGGCCCTTTGACCGGCTACCGTTGGATTCGCTGCGCACTTCTAATAAAAAAGTCTTTGCGCATTACTTGTCTCCGGTCTCTATGCCGAAGTGGGCAATAGTGAAATTTTCCGCATCTTGTGGGGCACGGCTAGACAGACGAATGCCGCTTGGGCACGGATGCACAGGGGAGTGGACTGGCGACAGGGACTTATATATCGCAAAGTAATTGGTTTGCCATCACCCCCAATGTAACTCGTCCGTTTGGCCAAAACGCCAGGCTGCTACGTTTCCGATTTTTAGCGTCTTACCATCGGATAAACCCTCGTCGCGCCCCTCTAATTGTCTCGCCATATTGTCTCGCCAACCTTCTAATACAGTCGTTTCAGTGCCCGATAAATTTTGACACTCATTGGGGTCCTCGAGCAAATTAAAAAGCTGTTCTTCGCCATTGATCGGATTCCAGATATATTTCCATGTGGCATCCGTCAAAAACTGGTTGGCATTTTCCGGATGGTAACAGGGGGCATGTTCTCCGTGGTAATATGCGCGACCTCGCTGTGTGTCATCTCGTAAGATGGGCCATATGCTCTGGCCTTCAACTGTGGAGGGGATAGCTGCGCCAGCGGCTTCTAAAAAGCTCGGCATGATATCTTCCCAACCCACTAATTGATTGCGCTTAACATTGTTTTCGATTTGCATGGATGCCGGTGGTTTCACGATAAATGGCACGCGTGCAGAAGCCTCGTAGGCGTAGGTCTTGCGCCAGAGGTGGTGGTCGCCAAGCATTTCACCGTGGTCAGAGGTGAAAATTACCAAGGTATCGTTGAGCAAACCTCCGCGCTGCATGTATTCAAGTAGGCGTCCCGTCTGCGCATCCAAATAGGCCAGGTAGGCAAAATAGGCGGCGCGGGCGCGGTGCGTTATATGCGGAGCCAATTGCCCTCTCCAGGCGTTGATGTCGAGCGGATAATCGGCTTCAGCGGCGTGGTGCTGTGCCCAATCTCCGATTGTTGGAGCGGGTAATTCGCGGTTGATAAACTGGTCGTAGTAGACTTGTGGTGGGCACCAAGGCGGGTGCGGTCCATTGAAGGAGAGGGTGAGAAAGAAAGGCCTCGTCGGGTCGCGCTTTTGCAAAAACTCCAGCGAACGACTGACAAAATACGTTTCTTCCAAAAACTGTTCGGGTAGATGGTTGGGGCGACCCAGCCACGAGTTGGCCGGCACGCCATGAGCAAACTTCTCGACGGCGATGCCGGGTTGTTGCGCTAACCACTCTTCGTAGTCCGCCGAAATAGTTAGTTGTTCAAAACCGAGATGTTTTCGCGCAGGGTGAAAGTGGGTTTTGCCGATATTGGCCGTCTGGTAGCCGGCTTTTGTCAATTCGCCGGCCAGCGTGTGTTCATAGTTCCACTCTTCTTCATCCTGATAGCCGACCATGCCTTGGCTATAGGGCGTCATACCCGTCATTAGCGAGCGTCGTGCAGCAATGCAAGAAGGGCAGGGGGTATAAGCGCGCGTAAAGGTTGCCCCTCGTGCTGAAAGGGAGTCTAGATGAGGTGTCTCGGCGACGGGATGCCCTAAATTTCCCAGACAGTCTCCGCGCCAGTGGTCGGTTAATACTAGCAGTATATGGGGCTGATTAGCCATAAATTCCCTTTTCTATACGGCGTTGGCGATCGATCCGTCTAGGCGTAGAGGGGTGCTACCTGAATTCATCGGCACATAGGGTGTTTGGGCGATTAGCTCTTCGTCTAGCTCTACGCCGAGACCCGGCGCATGGGGAATATTGATATACCCCCCGTCGCGCTCGTAACACGTCTTGAAGACTTGATTGTGTGGTGCTTCATCATTTTTAGTGTATTCCTGTGTTAGAAAGTTGGGAATACTGGCGTCCAAATGCAGGGAGGCGGCCGTGATTAATGGACCCAAGAAATTATGCGTGACGACGGCGCAGTGGTAACTTTCGGCAATCGCGGCAATTTTTTTGCAGTGGGATATTCCACCTGCCAAAGCTACATCGGGGCGCACATACTGTGGGCCACCTTGCTCTAACAACTCGCGAAATTCCCAAATGGAAACAAAGCGTTCCCCGTTGCCAAAGGGCAGCGGGGACTTGGCCGCTATCTGCGCTTGGGAAGAAATGCTGTCGATTTGGATCGGATCTTCCAAAAAGAGCACGTGGAAGGGTTTTAGGGCATCGGCCAGGTCTAAAGCGACCATCGGCGTCAATTTTCGGTGCAATTCGATAATTAGATCGAGGTCTGGACCACCCGCTTCGCGGGCAGCGGCGGTCATTTCGACCGCCGTACCGATAAGGCGCGCTTGGGCCATATCTTGGTAGCCACTGGGGAGTGGATCAAACTTCACCGCCGTAAACCCCTCGTCTACAGCGGCTTTTGCCGCTTTGAAATTGGCTTCTGGGCTCCCCCCGCCAGAAAGTAGGTGTAGGCGGATTTTGTCGCGCACATTGCCGCCGAGCAATTCCCATACGGGGACCTCAAAGTGTTTGCCCTTTATATCGTAAAGTGCGATGTCAATGGCCGATACAGCCCCCATAATAGCCGTGCCGCGGAAGGGAGCCATGCGATAGAGATGCTGCCAGTGATGCTCGATGCGCAAGGGGTTTTGACCGATTAGGTACTCCCTATATACATCGACTATACTCTGGACCGCTGTCGGATACCCCCAACAGGCTGTCTGGCCTATACCAATTAGCCCCGTATCTGTCGTTAGACGCACGACAAGGCCGCCGCCGATGAGAAAGGACTCTATCTGCTCGATTTTCATATTGCACTCCGATTTAGACGTGATAAAGCACACATGGCGCCCATAATGTAGTGAGCGCTCCCCATGGGGCCAAACTCCCTATACGTATTTTGCAGATAGGGGCTGTCATAACTGTTATTTATGTTGTATACTATGGCCTACTTTTATTATACTAAGGTCTTGAGATAAGCAAGGCAGTCCATTCTATAGGTATGGTCTTGAGTTAAGCAAGACACTCCCTTTTCAGAGGAGGAATAAATGAAGGGCAAGAGCTATGTATTGTTTCTCGCCGCTTTATTGGTGGGATTTGGCCTAGTCGGCGGCGCTAATGCAGCGACGATTTCGACGTTAGAGGTCACTTCACCAGATAGCGGCGCCATCAGGGGTATTGACTCCGTGTTTGTTGTGACTGCTAAAGTCATCGACATTACGCGGACCGATAGTCTTGAGATCATTATGTATTTGGCGTCCGGCAACGACTCAACGGTCGTTTCCGACACGCTCAACACGGGCACTACATGGGGCACTAAATCCCAAAGCCAGGTTATTTTGATGGCGGGTGGAGGCAACCCTTTTGGTGTGGCTGGATCTGGTACGCTCTTGCGTCTTAAAGACGCGCAGAGCGGCCAGGTGGCAACGAGTTTGATTGCCGTGCAGCAGAAGAGCCGTCGTTTAAACGACGGGTTTACTTCGCGTGCACACAAAGGCGATGCGGACTCCGTGATTGTCGCGGTTTCGAATGATACCACGACCTTTACGTGGTATGGTCGGGTCAACGGCAGCGCGGGCACGATGTCGAATGTGCACGTGGCGGCGTTGGTCATTGACGATGACAACAACACCCCCGAAACGGCCGATACGTCGGCGGTTGCTTTGTCGACGACCACGTCTATTTCGACGCGAGCGAAGGTCAAGTTTACGGTCGATGGTGACCGTCCTACCGATCCTGATAATCTCGTTTCGAATACACCCTCAGGTGTAGGCAGCGTTACTGTCGCCGGTACGCCGCGCACCGTTTTGGGTATTGGCGACTCGTTGGTGGTGCGTGCGAAGTTGGGTAACAGCGTGGCCAACAGCGTCTTGTTGAGCGACTCGTTGAATGTGCACTTGGATGTATTCAACAAGTCTTTTGCCTTTAATAAGGGCAACCGCTCTGTTGATACGTTGCGCATCAACGTCACGTTGGCCGAAGGCAGTTACGGTGACTTAGACATATCTCATGGTGCTTCGGCTTCCACCGATACGCTGGGTGTGTTTATCGTGGACAAAGCGGGTAACCGCAGCGGTAGTGCCACGGTTGTGAATGGCACCTTTCTCGATGGGGTGCCTTTCGGTGTGACGACGAGCGTCGGATTCTTGTTTGATACCAAGAAGCCGGCTCTGGACTCGACTAACGGCGACACGATCTTGCCGGTTTCGACCGATACGATCACCGATGGTACGATTAACAAGGAAATTTTGACGAACATAGAATTGGACAACTTATACGTCAATGACATCAACAAGCTGGAATTCAAGTTGGCCGAAGCGCTCGATACGCTCTTCGTAACCTTCTCGGGTGCTTCTAAGTTGGTGTTGAAGGCGCATGCGGCTACGAAGTCGACGACGGATCCGTCGTTGGGTGTGTTCCCGGTG
>JBLHGI010000011.1:0-36857 GCA_047616505.1 Planctomycetota bacterium | reverse complement strand
CCTGGCACGCCACTGTCATTTGTTGTCCCCGTTCGACAATCTCGTCATCGATCGCCAGCGCCTAGAAGACCTCTTCGGCTTTCACTACCGCATCGAGTGCTATACGCCGGCGGCCAAACGCCAGTACGGCTACTTTACGCTGCCCTTGCTGTGGAACGGAGAAGTAGTCGCCCGCCTCGATCCCAAAGCCGAGCGCAAAACGCGAGCACTGCTCGTACGCAACCTGGCCTTCGAGCCCAGTTTTGATCGCCACGACGCCCTCTTGCCCGACCTCGCGCGCCAGCTGCGCGCCTATGCCCAGTTCAACAACTGCAATACCATCCACATAGAAAAAACGGCGCCGCAGAACTTTAAAAAAGCGCTGCAAAAATCCGTATCCTAACCTTTGTCCCTACAAGACTGTCTGTCCGCAGAATCCATTGCCCCGGCGGGGAGTCCGACCGAGCTTAGATTCGTAGGTCCCTTTAAAAACCAACGGACTTTTTCCAGCCCAACACAGGAAGCCCAACAAAATGAAGGCGACATTTAAAACGGCTGCACCTTATTTGGAAGACGCCATGAACCTGCCCGTCGAAGACCTCGACAGCGCCCTCTCCTTCTACGAGAAGGTCATGGGATTTACGGTCGCTTCCCGCAGCGAAACGACCGTCAAATCAGCCATACTCACCAGAGACAACATCCAGATCGGCTTGGCAGAAAACGGCGGCGATCCGAGCCAAGAAGGCTGCTTCTTTGAAGTAGATGACGTCGAAACCGCCTATGGTGAATTGCAGATCAACGGCCTGTTATCAGATGCCAACTATCGACTCGAACAGCACGGCGGCACCTCTTTCCGGGTCTTTTTTGTCGTGGCGCCAGACGGACTGTGTTATTGTCTCGGCCAACGGCAGCTCTGACCTTTTAGAAGGCCACCAGCGCACAAATGGGCACGCCGAAATCTATCCCCCCAGAGCTAAAGACCCATATTCTGCCCTTCAATTGGGACGTGCGCAAAGTCTGGTCCCTATCGGCACCATCTCAAAAAATAAAACGATCTGAATTAGACGACCTGCTCGATTTAAAACTCTGGTCTTCCATTCCCAACGCGGGCATGCTCTTCGACCTTTCACCCCGTAGCGTTATCGAATCTCCCGCGGCTTGCCCCCCACCAATACCAGCGCGTGCAGCAAGCCGATATATCTTTTCCCATCGACCTATTGGAATTTAGAGGCCGGCGCTGGATTTTAGACGGCGTGCATCGTCTGGCCAAACACTATATAATACATAGCGAATGGGTTGCCCTGCGCGTACATTCAGAAACGCGTATCGCCGCGATACGAACCACCTAAAAAAATTACAGCTATGCTCGACTCTATCACACACATCACCCGCCAGCTCTCCGAAATGGAAGAGCCCCACATCCGCTATAAAATCCTGCTCAACGTCTACCGACGCGCAGCGGATTCGCGTGAAATTCGCATTATTCGCGACGAAGTCTGCGAGTCCGCACTGGTATCCACTCTCTTGGCCGAACAGCGCCGCGAAGGTCATATCGATTTGCCACCGCATGCGCGCTGGCGCGGCGCCCATTGGGTCCTGCACCTCTTGGCCGATATGGGTTGTGCACAGGGCGACAAACGCTTTTTTGCCCTGCGCGACCAAGTCTGCGATTGGTTGCTCTCGGCCGAACGCCAAGAACCGATCTGCGGCAGTATAGAGGGGCACGCACTACACTACCTGCACTTTCTCGGATTGGACGACGGTCGCACCGACTTCATAGCAGACCGTCTAGTCAACTGGGCCAACGCATGGAACTTGGGCAAGACACCAGCCTCCTATGCGCAGGCGCTAGCCGCCTTGCGCGGGTTGACCCTACACGCCCAACACAATGTTGAACCAGCCCTACAGCAGGCAGCTACCCATCTTGCCGAGCAGCTTTTAGACTGCGGCCTCTATAGAAAGCCAGGCACAGAAACACCTATAAGCACCGATTTTACGACGTTGCACTACCCCTGTTACGAACACGCCGATCTGCTCTTCGCCCTCAAGGTTATGGCCGAAGCCGACCTAGCCGAAGACCCGCGCTGCCGCCCGGCCGTCGAATCGCTCAAGCGCAAACAATTGGCCAACGGCACCTTCCCAGCCGAACGCAAACACTATCGCGTCGGTCGTTCCGACAAGGAGGGGGACTCGCTCGTCAATTGGGGCGGCACCCACCGCACGCGCACCAACCTCTTTGTCACCTTGGACGCTCTCAGTGTACTGCGCGCAGTTGGTGAGCGCTTCTAAATATGCGCATACTCTGGCCCCGCACTCCGATCATCCTGCTGGCTATCTTGGCGGTGAGCCTATATGTATTGCAGTACGCCGTGCTGCCGCGTTACGACCATCTACCGCTCGTCACCGCATCCTTCTTCGATTTCCGCATGGCCTTAATGGCCTGGGCCGATTGGCACTGGGCCGATGCCGTGCTGTTGGCCTTTATCACTGCGCTCTGTGCGGCACTCTTGGCGTTAGAAATACACAGCCGTCAGCTCAGCCTCTTGCTCGAACGCACCCTGGCCAGCGAACGCGCCACGCGTCTCCTCTTAGCGCTGACGACGCTCGTCTCCACGCGCTATTATTTTGCCAGCGGCGAATCGCACTGGGCCGGAGACGCCTCGGCTCATATGGCCTACGCCTATGCCGCCGCGCGCGCCATCGCCGACTTCGAGTGGCCACTGTGGACCAATCTCATGGGCGTCGGCACGCCATACTTACAGTACTACGGCTTTCTCTATTTCTACCTAGTCGGCCTCGTAGACCTCTTGGCAAACGACTTCTTCGCTACGATCAAAATCACGTTGGCCTTCGGTCACTGGCTCTCCGCTTTTGGCATGTATCTACTCGTGCGCATAGCCTGCCGCTCGCGCGCAGCCGGGCTCTTGGCTGCCCTGGCGTACACACTCAGCTTCTGGCACGTGCAGCAGGTCCTGCATATGGGCCGCTACCCGCTCTCGCTCTTTTACGGACTATTGCCGTGGCCATTCTACTTTTTTGAACGCCTGCGCGCCAGCCGACAACGCGCCCACCTCGTCTTAGGCGGAGCCATCGCGCTCGGTGCACTGGCTCTCACGCATCCGGGTTATGGCTTTTGGGCTACTTTCTTCTTTGTCATTTACACCGGCGCTCGCTTGCTAACAGAAAGGCGTTGGCGCACGCGTTCTCTCATCATTAGCACCTTTTTATTGCTTGCAGGTGCCGTGCTCTTTGGCGCCTATCTAACGGCTCCCATGTGGCTGGAGCGCATGAGCACCGGACTGGGCCGCGGCGTCATCCTCTCCGGCGTGCCCGACCCCTCCTGGAAACGCATTTTCATCTGGTCCAACCTGCGTTTTCCCGCGTGGCCTCTCAGTATAGAAGAAGCGACTTGGTATGGCGGCTATATCGGCAACTCGCTCTTTTTGCTCGCACTGGCGGGTTTTGCCATCGCCACGCGCGATCACCGCCTGCGTCGACATCTGCCCCACCTCGCAGGCGGGCTCTGCTTGGCGCTGGCCTTGTTTTTGGTATTTGGCTACCGCCTTGCCTTCTTGCAGGCCCTGCCTGTCGTCACGGCACTCAACTCCGGGCGCTACCTGCTCTTCGTCTGTTTTTTCGCCGCTCTTTGCACGGGCTTAGGCGCTGCGTCTTTACGCCGTTGGCGCCACCGCTCGGCACGCTGGCGCACCTTGCTCATCCCCCTGCTTTTAGTCTTAGTCGATCTTGGCCCAACAACCGTACAACAGCCTTTCACTCAGGCCAGATACGACCCCACACTGTATCCCAAGGACCAACTCGACGAACTGCGCGCAGCAAAAAAAACGCATACACTCGCAGCGGGCGAATTGCCCAATTATCGCCTCTTGACCAATATCGCCGACATGCATGTCTTTTTGGCGACGACCTGGCTTATGTGCCGCACCGAATTGCCCACGCCGCAGGCCGATCATCGCTATATCCTGCCGTCCATGTCGACCTTCGTGCGCCCCTTTGAGCGCTATATCGACTATATAGTACACCACTTCGAAGCTGTAGATGGGGCCGAGTCAGCCGCACTACAAGTCGAAACGACGCGCGCCGGTATGCATCTGCTCAACGCGCGCTACCTCCTGGATACCCACAAAGAAAAAGGCGTGCTGCTCATAACACACGAGCCTAGCCCCATCGTCGTAGCATCGAGTATAGAACCGCGCCCGCCTCTACCCGACGTGCCCATAGACGAGGACCAGCTAACGCGCGCATTAGAACGACACCCCGCAGACCAACGCCTCGCAGCATTAAGCAAATTGCTACCCGTTGCCCAGCTAATCGACGATATGGAGGTCGAACCAGAGCACAACCACAGCGCGCGCATTTTCGTGCCCGGCATCCAACCCCTCGACACGGGCACCCATCCGCGCGCCACCGTGCTCAACCATCGGGTCTGGCACCAACGAGCGGAGATCGATGTCCAAGTCTCTGCCTCCTGCTATGCGCGTCTGGCCTATGCCTACTCCCCCACGCTCGTCGTTAGCATCGATGGACGAGAGGTAAAACCACAGCAAAGCTCGGGCGGTTTTATCGTTATCCCTCTCAATCCCGGACGCCAGCACATCGCTCTAGAAACGCGTATGTCCGGGCTGCGCAGGGCGCTACTCGGCGTCGATTTCCTCCTATTATTCGCCGCTTTGGGCCTTGCCTGGCGCGCGCGAAATAAAAGTTCATAGGCGAGCCAACATTCGCCTGGGACTGCACATTTGTTCAGTTATATTTAAAACACACTGAGCACTCGCGAGCTCGCCTCTTTTTTTTAATAGGAAAAATACCCCACGCCACGTCCCGTACACTTCGACATCAACGCCGAAAACCCGCAGCGCGCACTCAAATTCTACCAGGACGCCTTTGGCTGGAAACACCAAAAATGGGACGGCCCCATGGAATATTGGATGCTCATGACAGGCGACGACAAAGAGCCCGGCATCAACGGCGGCCTGTCCCCGCGCGATAGCGGCGAGAACTCCACCATCATGAACACCATTCAGGTAGAATGCGTCGATACGTATATAGACAAAGTCAAAACCAGCGGCGCCAGATCACCCAAGAAAAAAACCCATCCCCGGCGTCGGTTATATGGCCTTTTGCCAAGACACTGAGGGCAATCCCTTTGGCCTCATCCAGATGGATGAAAACGCCACCGCAGCGAGTGCCTAATAGACGATAAAATGATGAGGTGGGCCTGCCAATACCACCGGCAGACCCGCCTTGTACTCTATCTATTCCTTCTTCCCCGCTCCCCATCTGGCATCTCCCCTGCCAACTCTGTATTTTCATAGCATGATATCCCATAAACTAGCGCACCTGCTCCTAGTCCCCCTGTTGTTCCTTTTTGGCTGCACAGCGGCACAGATGCAACAAGCCAACGAACACGTCGATGGCCTACCTTCCTTCGCCTCGCGCACAGACCACCTCCAGCGCTTAGAGCCCCGCGGCGAACATATCCTCTTTGGCTCCGGTGTCGACTTCGACCCCTACGCCAATCGCAATTCGCTCCAGCGCACGCGCCCGGCCTATTATACCGTCGCCTACGATCTATCCACTCTGCCCTACGATTGGCACCTGCCCCTGCGCGACCTTCTCGCCGGGCACGAAGACTATATGTTGCTGCAAATTGATATTAGCATGGTCTACGATGGCCGCCCCTATGTCGAGGCCGTAGCGGACGGACAGCTCGACGAGGCTATAGATCGGCTCTGCTTTGGTCTACGCCAATTGAACCGCCCGACCTTTGTGCGCTTTGGCTACGAGTTTAACAGTACGTGGAATAAGTACGACCCTGAGCTCTATCGACGCGCTTGGCAACGCTTCGGGCAGACCCTGCGCAACCGCTGGGACTTAGAGCGGGTAGCCCTCGTCTGGACTGCTGCCGCCGACGGCCATGGCCCCTATATGGACTACTATCCGGGCGACGAATATGTCGATTGGTGGTCTATCGAGGTCTACACACCCGCCGATTTGCGCCAACCCCGCACGCGTGGTTTCATTAGAAGAGCCGCCGAACACGGCTATCCCATATTATTGGGCGCATCGACACCGATGAGCAAAACACCCAAAGACAGCGAAGAGTTATGGCAGCAGTGGTTTGAGCGACTCTTTGGTTTTCTGCGCAGCCAAGCAAATATAAAAGCCTTCAGCTATCGCGACTGGACACAACTCAGCCACGAGGCAGAAAGTGTGCTCAGCGAGCGCTTTCGCCTCGAACTAAGCGACCCCACCTACCAGCATGCTGCCCCCCTCGATGAACTGCGCTGGTTTTTGGAATGGGACTAACGACACGCCCACGACACAAAGACACACAGGCTCATATTTAAATGAAAAATAGTCATTTAAATATGATCTCGTTGCCGTATATTCTACCTACTAAGCCTATATATAACGCAAGACAACCGGATAGAGACCATGTCTATACACGACCTAACTAGCCGCCAGATACTCGAGGCATTACCGAATGCCGTGCTACTATTCGATCAACAAGGTCTTATTAGTTTTGCCAATACCCATGCGCAAGACCTCTTCGGTTATACTGAACAAGAGTGGCGCAATCAGACTATAGAAATGCTCTTGCCCGAGCACATTCGCGCAAGCCACCCACAGCTATTCCAAGACTTCTTTGCCTCTCCCAAGAGTCGCCCCATTGGACGGGGCCGCGAACTATATGGCCACCGCAAAGACGGCACGGAGTTTCCAATTGAGATAGGCCTCAATCCGCTCGAAACAGCAAGCGGCCCGATGGCCTTGGCATCCATCGTCGATATAACGCGCCAGAAAGAACACGAGCAGACATTGCGCGCTAACAACGAGCTATTAGCAGAGCGCAACCATCTGCTCAACTCGTATAGTATCATGGGACAGGCCGCGCTCTCCTCACTCGATATAGACGAAATACTCGATCGCCTCGGTGAAGAGTTTATCCGCGCCGGCATTTTCCGCGGTTTGATGATAGCCCTCGTCGACTCCGACTCGGGACACGCGCAAGTAGTGCGTGGGTTCCGCTCAAACCAGCAGGGCGAACAGTCGATTATAAGAAAGCTAGAAATGGCCCAGAAAAAGGGCCAATATCTGAGCTACCCTCTAGACGGCGACAACATACTAGCCGATATCACTCGCCGCGGCGAGACCGTAGTGATTGAAGGGTGGGACGACCGCTTCGACGCCCAAATAAGTGGGCCAGAAGAGCACCGCGACAAGATGTCCTACTTCATCCCCGTCAAACGCGACAACCAAGTCATAGCGATCCTCGCCACCGGCAGTGCGCTGGCAGAAAAAGAAGAGCACCTGCGCAGCCTAGACACCATGAAACCGCTGCTCGACCTCTTCGCCATCAGCCTCAGCAACGCCTACTTCTACCGGCAGATCCAAGAGACACAGCAGCGACTCGTCGCCACGACACAGGCCGCTAAGGAAGCAAACCAGGCCAAGAGCACGTTCCTCGCCAATATGAGCCACGAGATCCGCACACCCATGAATGCCGTCCTCGGCATGGCCAACCTGCTCGATGATACCGCGCTGACCTCTGCTCAGCGCGATTTTCTCGGCGCCATACGCATTTCCGCCGATGTACTGCTACAGCTACTCAATGACATACTCGATATCTCCAAGATCGAGGCAGGTAAACTGACCCTCGACAGCGTGGACTTCCCGCTAAAGGAAACCTTAGAAACCGCGCTCATGACGCAGACATACCAGGCGCGAGAAAAAGGGATCGAACTGAATTTCCACATGGAAGATGGGCTACCGGCCGCCCTCGTCGGCGATCCTGTGCGCCTGCGCCAAGTGGTGCTCAACTTGCTCAACAATGCCGTTAAGTTCACCTCACAAGGCGAGGTGGCCATTGAAGTTTCATCTGAGGCGACCAGTATTGGCCAAGTCGAGTTACACGTGGCCGTGCGCGATACGGGTATCGGCATCCCCGCCGAAAAGCTCGAAGCTATCTTCGAGGTCTTCGCGCAGGCAGACACCTCCACGACCCGGCTCTACGGCGGCACGGGTCTCGGCCTTGCCATTTCGTCGCATTTGGTAGATATGATGGGAGGACGTATCTGGGTAGACAGCAACGAGGGCACAGGGAGCACATTCCACTTCACAGCCCAGCTCAGCATAGGCGATATAAAGGCAATAGCTCAACCCGCACTATCGCCACAACCTTTGGCAAAAAAAACGCTACGCGTGTTGCTCGTCGAGGATAATACCTTTAACCAGATGGTCGCCATCGGCCAGCTCAAACAGCGCGGCTACGAGTACTCTATCGCAGTAAACGGGCGAAAAGCACTCGATTTCATAGAAGCGGACGAAACGTTCGACCTCGTATTAATGGACGTGCAAATGCCAGAGATGGACGGGCTCGAAGCCACCCGACGCATCCGCCTATACGAACAAGAGCACGGTGGCCATATACCCATCATCGGCCTGACAGCCCACGCCATGCGCAGCGACGAAGAGCAGTGCTTACAAGTCGGTATGGACTTCTACCTGAGCAAACCGTACAAAGCCGAAGATCTAAATGGAATTATAGCACAGGTCGCGGGGCAGGACGATCCAGCACAGCGCGTAGTAGGCGCAGACGAACGGCCAGAAACAGGGGGACTCACGCTAAATCGCCAGGGAATCCTCAAAGCCTTCGACGATGATATGGAGTTAGTGCAGAGCCTGGTCGAGCTCTTTTTTGAAGAGTATCCCCAACAGCTTATCACAATTCGCACCGCTATCGATACGCGCAACGGCGGCGAGGTGGCCAGAGCTGGCCACGCTTTAAAGGGCATGGTCAGCACCTGGCAACACGACGACTCTACCGCCGTGGTCTACCAACTACAGCAAATGGGTTTGGATGAGGATTTTACCGAGGCCGAAAGTATCTACGAAAAACTAGTGGACCAGCTCGCGGCGCTGCGCCCGCAATTAGAGTCTCTCGGCCAAAGCTAAAGTTTACCACTATGAAACCCCCACACGCGCAAAACACACCGGACCGCGCCAGAGCTTGGTATGGTGGTAAAGAACCACCCCATACCGACGTGCTCGACCTCATTGAAATAACGGATAGCGAAACGTCGCTGCTCTATTCGCTGTCCGTTGATGGCGAAAGCGGCGATTACACGGAGCGCATGCAGTCTCTGCGCCGCACGCTACAAGAGCCTGGGCTCTTTTCTTCGTGGAGTACGGAGCGCAGCCAACTGCAGTTCTTTAAAACGCTACTCGATCACGCCACACACACGCCCATGCGTTTTCAGATACTGCTAGAGCTCGGCTCTTTTAAGCTGTCGTGGCGAGATGACCCGCAGGAATTAAAACAGCAGGTCATTCATTTCTTTGCCCCTCTGACTGTCGCCTATGACTGGCTCATACTCGAGCGCATAGCGCAACAGCTCTCCACTCTTTGGACACCGCACCCCGACAGCCTGCTCGAGCATTTATTACATAGCCCTGCGATTCTATGCAAAATTCTCAGCGACCGCCTCGACCCGAGCGAGGGCCGCGAATTAAAAATTATCGGCCATTCTTTTACCGATGCCAACCCCAATGCCCTCCAGCAACTAATACAGACTCAGACCGTAGCCTACGAGCGCCGCGGCGAAATTCACTTTAATATGGCCGTGCGTCACACATTAGAGAAATGGGAAGAAGATCCGACCATCCGCCAGAGCGTAACACAGGAAATCGACCTACTCGATACCCTACTGTTGCACGAATTAGTAGAAGTGGCTCTCGACGAAACCACGGAACTGCCGCCGATGGCCGCTCATATTGTGGCGACGAGCTTTGAACGCTGTCTCAAGGACTCCATTCTCGCCATGGCCATCAAGGTTTTCTTTGTCGATTGGCAGCCCAGTGCTCTAAAGCAAGAATCAACAAGAGAAGAACCGCGAATAGAAACTCCACAGGCCCCGGAGAAAGACGAAATAGACGTCCCGAGATCCGACAACATCGCCGACATCTTCGCCGCAAGCGCAACCAAAACTCCCCCGACACCAGAGCGCAAGCGCTTCTACACCACCGAAACAAAGGGCAACCCCGACGGCAAGTCCGTCATTGTCATCGACGACTCGATCATGATCCGCAGAATAGTCAGCGATGTAGTGGTCAAAATGGGACATAATATTATCGAAGCAGCCGATGGGCTCATTGGCATCCCCCTCATCAAATCCCGCAAGCCCGATCTAATAATCCTCGACCTGATCATGGCCGAAAAGGGCGGCATGGAAACGCTGAAAGACTTGCGTTCCGATCCCAACTTTAAAACAACGCCCATTATTATGCTGACGACCGAATCCAACCAGCGCGTCATTCGCGAAGTGCTGACCTGGGGCGTCAACGACTACCTAGTCAAACCCATCGGCTCTAAAAAACTAAAAGAACGTATCGCCGCCCAACTCAATCTCCGCTAAAGAAACCCAAAAACAGCGCAGCTATCACAGCCGACAGCAGCTATCACAGCGAGTTGATAGCCCGCTGCAAGCGCTCATCATCCGGCGCGCGGCGCAGCAAGTCTTGCCATATGGCCAATGCCTGCTCCTTCTCACCCGTATTCTTGTAGGCCAACCCCAAATAGAAGGCCGCTTCGTCGCCATTTGCTCCACGCATTGCGACCGCCTCCTGCAAATGCGCCAGCGCCGCATGCGGGTGTGAAAAAATCTGGCTCAGCCCGGCGGCCAATCGCACCTGCTGCGAGTGTGCCGACAGCTCAACCGCGCGCTGAGCCAGCGGCTGCGCCGCGGCAAATTCACCCCGTTTAATATGCGCTAAACTCAGATCGACTAACGCCTTCACACAGCGCTCGTCCACCGCTAATGCGCTGAGCAGTGCGCGGTCGGCCTCTCTTGGGCGCCCCAGCTTGACCAACACGCCTCCCAAGCTCTGGTATGCATAGGGAAAGCCGGCAGGAGCCGCCTCGACGGCACGCAGCAAATGGGTAGCGGCCAACGGCCAGTCTTTGCCGACGGCATTGAGACCGGCGATATAGGCTTCGACAAAATCGGCTCGCGCAAAAACATCTTCCACACTATCCTGCTTTAAACCCTCATCGAGCACGAAGACGGGCATTTCATCCTCTATATAAGCCGCATAGTATCTCTGGCGAAAACGCCGCGAGAGATACAGCGCTTTTTCAGCCGCTTTGACCGGCTTTAGACCGGTGAGGAAAAATATAAGATGGGGACGTTGATCCAATACATAAGCAATATCGTATTTGCGCAGCACCTCGCCGGCAGCCGATTCGACTCCGGCAAGTGGCACGGGATGGCGCGCAATATGTGCATCCGTCAATCCCAGCATATCGACAACGCGTGCCCGCGTGCGATATTTGACGATGCCAATGGTGCCCGTTGCCAAAGTGAAATCCTCGCGTGGTGCCAGTGCGTTGATATAGGATGCCACCTTCTCCACGCGCGCATTATGCTCCATAAATAGCGCCTGCGAATGCTTGAGCGAGGGGATGGCATGAGCATAGCTGTGGTAGCTCAAGAGGGCGACCAATACAAAGGCCACACTCGGAGCTAACGGTTGGGGCCAACGCGTCGACATCCGCCGCACAAGCTCATATAGCACTTCTTGTAGCGCGATATACATTAGGGGCAATAACGGCATAAAGAAGCGGTGTTCTAACCAACCATCCCCTCCCACGACCACGACATAGAGCACATTAAAAAGAACGAGCAGCGCCACATAGGAAAACCAGAGCTGCTGACGCTGCCAATACACCAGCACTAACGGCGCCAGAAAGAGCCCACCCCACAGCCCATAACCCACCATAAACTGATAGGCGTAGTTCAGCCCTTGCTCTACATAAGCGACCTGCCAACTCGTCTTGGCATAAAATGTATTGGGAAGCAAAGCGCCGTAATACAGATAGCGGAAAATAAAATGTGCGCCGACAATAACCGCGAAGGGCAACGAATAATACACTTGCTCTCTAAAGACAAAACGTCCGCGCAGCGCCGCGCAGACCGCGCGGTGCAGCGCCGTTAGCGCATAAAAAGCCAGCCCTTCAGGCCGCGTCAGTGCCACGAGAGAAAAGACGCAAGCCGTCGTATAACCGCCTTTCCCACTCTCTAACTCGCGCAAATAGACATAGGCCCCCCCGGTCAGCAGCAGCGCAAAGAAGGCCGTTTCCATTCCACAGAGCGCCCAAAAGCCCAAAGCCCCATTGGCCGCTAACAAGGCCGGTGTCAAAATTGCCCATAGCAAAGACCGCTGTCCAGCAAGCCTTTCCGCTATCGCCACACAGCAGAGCATCGCGATAATAATAGAAATGAAGCCCCACGCCTGAGCCCAGTTCACAGCATCGACGCCAAAGACGTGCGGCACGGCCAGCAAGAGCGTCCATAGAAAGTTCGTATACCCCTCCACGCGCTCACCGGCATTAAAGACCAGCCCATGCCCATCGACCCAGTTCTGCGCATAGACGAGCGATATATAGGCGTCGTCCTGCACATACTCATATTCGCACGCATGGGCAAAAAACGCTAGGGCACACAGCGCCAACAACAGTATCTGCACTGCTCTGTGCCAAAACGAACTCAACAAAAGCAAACCTTTCCTCTCCATATATTGCGCCCGGCCGAGTGGCGAACTAATTTTGCCGAATACACGAGCATACAACGTCCAGCACACGAGGTCATACTATGAACGATACGGAAAAATTCCTCTTTGATCTGCAAGGATTTCTCAAGGTCTCAAACTTCCTAACGAGCGCAGAAGTAAAAGAGCTCAACGACGCCTTCGACGCCAATTTGGACCAGCGCCGCGACGACCCAAATCACGCTCCCCACGGCAAAACCTATGGGCCGGTGCGCCGCGGCATTTTTACCGGCATGTTGCAGTGGGAAAAACCGCACTGCCATCCCTTTCGCGATCTCTTAGCCCACAAAAAACTCATCCCCTACTTAAATACTTTTTTTGGCCGCGGTTGGAAGATGGATCACTCACCCTTTATGTTGACGGGCGGCAAAGGCACCGAGGGCCTCGTCATGCACGGCGCGACCAACCGCGTATTTGATGGCTCACAGTACTATACGTATGCCAATGGCGTCATGCGCTGCGGCATGATTGTCTGCCAGTTCCAACTCGCCGATGTCAACGAGGGCGACGGCGGCTTTGCCTGCATACCCGGCAGCCACAAGTCCAATTATTCCTGCCCGGAATCCATTCGCACGTGGGAAGAACAGCAGCAGGTCGTCTACAACGTGCCCTGCAAAGCTGGTGACCTAGTCATCTTCAACGAGGCCACGATGCACGGTACGCTACCTTGGCAGGCCGAAAGCGAGCGGCGCTCGTTACTCTATCGCTACAACCCCAAATACCTGCACTTCGCCGGCGGAACCTACCAAACGAGCCAACCGGAATGGGTCTCCGAACTGACAGAAGCGCAGCAGGCCGTGCTCGAACCGCCCTATATATACAACCGCCCGCTCATCGAAGACGACGGCATTACAGTGGTACAACCGCGCCGCGAATAAGAGCCATTAGCACAACCTATCTAACCGCTATACACACAGCAAGGATCGGTCATGAAAATAACGGATATACGCACTCTCTGCCTGTCGCGCGCGCACGAAGACAAACGCCAGTGGCGCAGCGCCACCTTCCTCGTTCCCAAAGCCGACTGTACGATTGTGCTCATCGACACGGACGCAGGGCTAACGGGCATCGGCGAAGCCTGCTCCTACGGCACGCCACCGCAGATCGCCGCCGAAGTCAACCGCCTCAAAACCGAACTCATTGGGCAAGACCCAACGGCGGCTATCGCTCCCAAGCCCGTAGGCCTGAACCCACCGGTCGATACCGCCGTCGCCGGCATCGACTGCGCGCTGTGGGACCTGCGCGGCAAAATAGCCAATGTGCGCACCTGCCAACTACTGACGGACGCCGAACCACTGATGCGGATTCGCCTCTACGCTTCGGGAGGAGTCAACTACGATTGGGAAGATAATCCCGAAACCGTCGTCGACGAAGCGCTCTCCTATATCGAAGCCGGCTTCACCGCTTTTAAAATGCGTATCGGCACTCATTGGCCGTGGGCAAAGGTCACGGTGCCGCGTTTTTTAGAGCTGATCAAAGAGGTCACGGATGCTGTCGATGGACGCATGGAACTCATGCTCGATGGCAACCAGCGTCTGAGCGAAGAAGAGGCGCTAACCATAGCACGAGCGCTCTCCGATTGGGGCTGGACCTGGTTCGAAGAACCCATCCCACAAAAGGACATCGCAGCCTATGCTCGTCTCAACGCCGCCGTGCCCATCGCCGTAACGGGCGGTGAGCAATATACGACGCTGGCGCAATTCGAACCCTACCTACAGGAGAAGGCATACGCCATAGTACAACAAGACGTGGGCTGGAGCGGACTCACAGAAGGCATGAAGATCGCCCGCCGCGCCCACGAGTTCGGCATACCGACCTGCCCGCATAACTGGCACAACGGCCTAATGGCCATGGCCAATGCCCACCTAGTCGCCGCCCTGCCGCAGCCGCGCGTACTCGAGCTCAATATGTTCCAGGGGCCTCTACAGTGGGATATTATTAAGCAGAAGCCGCATATCGAAGAGGGACATCTATATCTGCCGGATGCACCGGGTTTAGGGGTCGAGTTAGCCGACGACATCGAAGAGCGTTTCCCATATATCGAGGGTGGTTGGGGTATCAAAATAGAGCGTTGAACCATTCTAACTCCAACATCGCCAACAAATTATCCAGAGATATGAAAATAAAAATACGCGAAGAGACACCTGCGGATTTAGAAGAGTACGGCCGCGTGCCGATGTCTTTTACTGTAGCGTCGCAACTCGTGCCCACGGCGCTTGGCCCCAACGGGCTGGGTGGTATCCAACTCGTCGAAGAAGCGCTGGATACACCCTATAAAAAAGACTATGACGACGACGGCGGTCCCGAGCGCTGGCGGCGCTGGGATCTATCCAATTGGGGCATTTTCTCTGCCTTTGTCGACGGCGAGCGGGCCGGTGGCGCCGTCGTGGCCTATCGCACAGAAGAGGTCAACTCTCTCAAGGGCCGCGACGATCTCGCTGCGCTGTGGGACCTTCGCGTCGCCCCTCCATATCAGGGCCAAGGCATTGGCCGAGCCCTCTTCCAACACGTCGAGCACTGGGCGCGCGCACGCGACGGTGCACTCTTAGAGATAGAAACGCAGAATAACAACGTAGCTGCCTGTCGCTTCTACGCCGCACAGGGCTGCACACTCGGCACCATCGATCGTTTTGCATACGACGATTTGCCCGACGAGACGCGGTTAATCTGGTACAAAGAGTTGTCATAGAAGTGCGAAGGGATTTCCATGCCATACGCTCATAACGACGATATCCGCATACATTATCGCGTCGTAGGAATGGGCCCACCGCTGCTGCTGCACCACGGTTTAACAGGCAGCCTAGAGAGCTGGCGCGATGCCGGTTATATCGATGCCCTGCAAAACGAATACCAGCTCATTCTCTTGGACGCGCGCGGCCACGGGGCCAGCGACAAACCGCATGCTCCAGCAGCTTATACCATGGAGCATAGAGTGGGCGATATCATCGCAGTCCTCGACGACTTAGATATTGCCAGTACTCATTTCTTCGGTTATTCCTACGGCGGGCGGGCGGGTTTAGAATTTGCAACACTGGCTCCGCATAGGGCGAGATCGCTCATTATAGGAGGAGCCGGCGCAGGGGCACTCAATCCACAAGATCCCAACCCGGTCCGCGACCTCTTTGCCGCCGGTCCAAAGATCGTGCTAGCCAAAGTCGGGCAGTTTGGACCGGTGTCCGCAAGTATGAGGGCTCATTTGTTCGCCAATGACATGGAGGCTTTAGTCGCCATCTTAAACTCCCCTCGCCCCAACTTAGAAACGGACCTAAGCGCTTTGGAGATGCCCTTTCTCGTCTACGTCGGCGCGGCCGATGAGATGTACGATACGCCGGAAAAGATAGAGCTCTTCGCCAAGCGCCTTGCCAAGGCGACCTTTGTTTCCCTTCCTGGCCTCAACCACACGCAGGCCATCGAGCGCAGCGACCTCGTGCTGCCCCACGTGCAAAAATTCTTACGCCAAGTCTGTCGTATATGAGTATTTTCCCTGCGTCCCCAGTACGCAAAGAGCGCCGTCCTCACATAGTTAGAGACGGCGCTCTTTGTCAGGATCTGTTACAAAGTCTATTTCTGCGACTTTACAATCGCCTCCATCAAGCCTTTCATATAACCCACCGCCATCAAACGTCCCTGCAGCGCATAGCCCGGATGATCGTTGCCCTCGCCCTCCATCGTCGGCGCGTGATCCGGGCGCATCGGGCCGTCGAAGCCGACCTCGATATAGGTCTTCATCGCCTCGTACATATCGGCCTCCCCCTCTTCGTCGTGAAAAGTCTCCGAGAAATTATCTGCATTGCCACCCTTGTTTATATTGCGATAATGGACAAAATGCAGCCGCCCCTGTTCGGCAAAGCGGCGAATCCAAGTCGGGTTGTCGATATTCATTTCCGTAAAACAACCCTGGCAATAGGTCAGACCGTTGGCCGGACTGTCAACCAGTTCGAGCATGCGCTGGAAGTTCTCTGGGCTCGTCATAATACGGCCGATACCACGCACGGGCGAGCGCGGCGGATCGTCCGGGTGCATCGCCAGTTTCACCCCCGCTTCTTCGGCCACCGGCACGACGGCTTTTAAGAAATAGCCGAGGCTGTCCCAGAGCTGTTCCTCAGGTATTTGCCCCAGCGGCGTCAGACCACCGCGCTCAAAATCCTCGTGGCGATAGGTCGTCACTACGGCGCCGCCGCGCGCCGGCGTCGTAAAATCAGTGCGCAGCCAGCCAAAGCCGACCATCCAATTATAGCATAGGATCGGCACGCCCGCCTTGCCCATATTGCGAATGGACTCGCAGTAATTTTCGATATCCTCGTCGCGCCCCTCTTCTCCTAACTTGACGCGCTGCGGCACCGGAATCCCCTCGTAGACCGAAAGCTTAAGCCCATAGCTCTCCACTTCTTTGCGCTGCGCGAGCATGCCTTCAAAGGTCCACACATCCCCATTGCGATTACGCCTCCCACCGGGCAGCGATGTCACCACATGGGTCGCCCCCATCTGCGACATATAGCGCATGCGCTCGGGCGAAACTTGTGTCAAAAAACCGATACCTATTGGATAGTTATTTATACCCATTGCCCTGTCTCCGTTTGAATGTTTTCTGCTTTTGGCCACAGTAAAACTAACATGGTGTCAGCTGTCAAAACTTAAGGCCAAAGCTAGTCGCCAGCTTGAGGTCCGTCTTCTTTACGCCCTGCGGCGGGTCCGAATCGGTGCGAAAATCGAGCGATGTCGTCTGGTGCAGCGGCCCGACGAGCGGTGTCATCAACTCGCTGATGCCCACAATGCGCACGTCTCCCGGATCGGAGACGACGAACTGATAATAGGCCGTAGTCGAAAAAGTGATGCGGCCGCTCAGATGTATATTCACATAGTGGCTGGCGCGGGCCAACGAGCTGAGTTCTTCGTGCTCGTCTCCCTGCAATAGGTCCAACTGTTCTCGTTCCCACATCAGAGCACTACCCAGCGAAGCCGAAAAGGTTTCGCCCACCCGCGCAATCCAACGCATCCCCGCCCCGGCTAAAAAACGGCTATCGAGCAAACGCGATTTAGCATAATCACCCTGAACAAAAAACTCCGGCTGCCAGCGCGGGTTTCTCTTGTATGTATAGCGCGTGTGCAGCACACCGCTATTGGCAAAACGCTTACCACCCAAAAAACCAACGTCGCCCTTAAAAACGGCCAAATACGTGCCGGTCTCTGTATTAAACGTCAAATTGCCGGCGCCATTGCTGTTGACCACGTCGACATTGCCAATATCCGTACTCAGCGATACACGCGCTCCGCCCGTCACTCCGCTCTTACCGCGATAGTGTTCAATATTGACCTGAGCCATCACCGGCGCAGCGGCCAGCAGCAACAACAGTGCTATATACATCGCCAATTCTCCATTAGATATTTACAACAGAACCTATCTGTCCAGCCACGCCCCAGCGATCCTAAAGCGCTTTACCTACAGCTCGACTAGCCTAATCGGCCAACAGTCCAGCAGCCTCGCGCTCCATCTGCGCCTTTTGCCAGTCGTAGTCTACCGCGCCACCATAAAAGGCATCGGGTGTTTCTATAGCCCATAGCTGTTTGCGGATCAGCCAGTTCTGCGGATCGAGACGCACGGCCTTTTTCAGTTCAGCTATGGCCTCTTCTTTTTCCGCGCGTTGTAAAAGCACAATCGCCAACTGCAAACGCGCATCTGCCTCGCGCTCGGCCGCCGTCATTTGTACTCGGTCGCCGCCCTCTGCTGAGGCTTGCCAGCTAACGGGGATCGATCCACTAACAGCCCACGCTTCCAGCTCCGCACGAAATTCCTCATCGTCGATATTAACGCTGCTGACGGGCCGCACTAAGCGCCCCTCTTCGTCCAGCGCAATACCGACGGGGACGTATTTGAGGCCATACGCCTTGCCCACCTCGTTGTGCTGATCCAAGAGCGCGCGATAGGTTCCCCCCGCCTTTTCGACCCAAGGTCGGGCGACGGCCGCTCCCTGTGCATCCTGCGCAATAACAACGACCTCGACGTCTTTGCTGTGTTTGTCATAAAAAGACTGCCACCCGGGCAGTTGTCCACGGCAGCCTCACCAAGAAGCCCACATATAAAAAAATGTTTTGCGGCCAGAAAAAGAAGACGAAGAAACGAGTTCACCCGTATGGAGATCGGGCAAACTAAAAGCGGGAGGGATATGGCCGAAACCAGTGCCTTGCTCTGCGCTAGTTTCGCCCGTAACCTCGAGCGTCTGCCCAGCCAATTCCCACTTCAACTGCAGTGGTTTGGCAATGGCCGCCAAAGCCATATAAGGCCCTTGCAAACGCAGATCGCTCGCCTCTAAGGCAATGCAAAGATCGCCGCGACATACGGCCCAAGGACCATGCTCTAGCTTCTTAAACTCGGCGCCAACGGCGTGGGCGAAAGACGGCGCAGCAAGCCAAATCACCTCATCTATCGCTTCAGCGGTTATATCCGTTACCCGCCCGTCTATATGTACTGTGAGTTCGTCCACGTACCATCTCCCTGTATGCTATCGATCTCTAGCGATCAACCGTGCACCGAATTAGAGTACCCCGTATATTAGTTTGGCGCTTATATGAGCACCTGCCTCAATCTATTTATAGACACTGGCCTGTCAAGCAAAGGCCTCTATAGCCGCCGGCGCTGTCTCGCACGTTAAAACTATTTAGATTCTATACTATGCTTCGCAAAACAATCTTTTTCATAGTCAGCGTCATACTGCCTCTCTGCGCCGTAGAGTACTACGCCCGTCAGCATTTTTCCGACTATGCCGACGCCCCATACTTCATACATCAACTCGCCTTTGAGCGCTTGCTCAATTCGCGGATCATTGCCGCCACCGACCAATCCCACAGCCCGCTCTTTGGCTACGCCCTTTCTGCCAACGCCACCGAGACTATTTCGACTGCCGACTACACCTATATCATCCGCACCAATAGCCTCGGTTTTCGCACGCGCGAACTGTCGCCAAAGAACAGCGAGCAACGCCTGCTACTCTTTGGCGATTCGATGCTCTTCGGCGTCGGCCTCGACCAAGAGCAGACGTTAGCCGCCCACTTAGAAAAATTCGCTGCACGGGCAGATCACCCATTAGACGTCTATAACTATTCCATGGTCAGCTTTAGCACCGTGCAAGCCCTTATCGCCGCGCGCGCCTACGCCCCTGCCGCCCAGCCCGACCACATGCTACTCGGTGTTTTTGTGGCCAATGACCTGTTGCCCAACGCCATTTCCCATGCCGATGCGCAGAACCATCTCACCTACGATACAACGCGCGTTGCCCAACTGCACGCAGAGTTGGAAAAACGCCTAGCTCCACTCATGCCCAGCATCGCCCTGCGCGCCTGGGCCTATAGCGCATGGATGCCGCGCCTGCGCTTCCAACTTGCAGCAGAAGACCGCTTCATCCAGCCGACATACGACCTTATCGACGAGTTCGCAGACCTCGCCGAATCGCTAGGTGCACGCGCTTCCGTCGTTATCATCTATCCGCGCTATACCATCTCTGGAGGGATTATGGGGCTATGGTCAGCCAGTCGTCTCCCCGGCGAGCTGTTGGCTCAGCACTGCCGCGACCAGCACATTCCCGTGCTCGATTTGATAGACCACATGGATGGGGCAGCCGACGTCGAACGCTACTACTACAAAGAGGACGGTCATTTTAACGGTGCGGGCAACGAGCACGTGGCAAGCGCTGTATACCATGAGCTAATCGCCCCATAGCAGAGGAAACGCATGCCGCAACTACAAGCCGCAGACTTAGAAAAAAAACCGCACCTACTCGATCAATCGATCGCGCTAAGAGACGGCACGACCTTCTTAGTGCGCCTACATGTAGCGAGTGATACCGCCGCGTTAAGCCGTTATTTCGAAGGGCTTTCCGAGGCAACGCGACGCGTCTATGGCCCCCACCCCTTCACTAAAGAACAGGCGCAGATGTTCTGCCGTGAAATTGACTACAGCCACACGCTGCGCTTTGTCGCCGAGACCGCAACATACGAATTCGCCGCCTATTTTATTCTGCGGTTGGGCGTGCTGGACCAAGATGCGCAGCGCTACGCCGAATACGGTCATCCCCTATCGCCTGATACGGATTGTTCACTGGCCCCTTCGGTTGCTGATGCCTACCAAGAGCGGGGGCTGGGCAGTGCCCTCTTCCCCATGCTGACCGCTGCCGCCCGACGTCTGGGTCGCCAGCGCATAGTGCTCTGGGGGGGCGTGCGCGCCGACAACCCGCGCGCCGAGCACTTCTATCGCAAATTGGGTTTTGTTGAGTATGGGCAGTTCGAAGCAGGGGGGAGAAATAATTATAGTATGATGCTCGACCTTTAGAGAGAGAAATCGAGATGAATCCTATGCTTTGATGGCTTTGGTAATTTCTCGTTTACCGGGGGGGCCTGGCAAACCTATTACTTCGAAGCCTACGGATCTTAGGTCTCTTTTTACTTGGCCTTTGGCGCAGTAGGTTACGAGGAAACCACCGTTTACTAGGCTGGCGTAGAGTTTGGCGAAGATGGACGGGGTCCACAGCTCTGGCTGGTAACTCGGCCCGAAGGCGTCGTAGTAGACGATATCGAAGTGGGGCTCCAACTCTACCTTTTCCAGCATCGCGTGCCGCTTCTGTAAACAAAATAGCTCCGTTAGCTCTATCGCTTTATCCCACGGCGCTCGGTGCAACTGTGTAAATATTTCCTTTGCACCCGGCACGAGCGCTTCGTAGTTCAGCATCCCAACTACTTCTGCCGGCACCGGCTGAGCTTCTATACTCGCGTAGAAAATGCGCCGCTGCTGCTCCTGACCATAGCGCCACGTCAACAGCGCGTTTAGCCCCGTGCCGAAACCCATTTCGAGTATGCGTATTTCAGATCGCGATCGCGGCGCCAATGCCGCAACGCCGTGCTGGATAAAGACGTGGCGCCCCTCTTGCAGGGCCCCGTGCTTAGAGTGATAATGCTCATCCGCGTAGGGAGAGGCCAGCGTGTGCGAGCCATCGGCCGTCGTTATAATTTCCATTTAGAATCCATCACCTTGTAGCAATAATATGGACCGCGTCCCATTTTTGTCTGTCGAATCCTGCATAAGGCTTGCCTAAGAAACGACTCGGCCACGTAATGCGTCCATATTTAAGCTGGATTTATCGCGTCAATTGCCCGTTCTTTTCTGCTCCAGCTATCTAGAAACGAGCCTCTTATGTCCCTGCATATACAAACGAATTTCCCCAGCGGCAACGCCTGTTGCGCCGATATCCGTTCCACCGCCGAGCGCGATATCGTCTATTTTTCCGCCGACCCACACGGCGGCACCGAAGCACTGTGGTTCTATCTGCGCATCGTCGAGTGCTCGGATCGCCCCGTTGATCTAGTCCTGACCAATATCGACTCCTGCCTAGGCGGAGCCAAGGGCTGGCAGAGCGTGCGACCCGTAGTGCGCCAAGCGGGCGGCACTTGGGAGCGCCTCTTGCCCGGCCATGTCGAAGAACTCGACGACGGCCGCCACCAAATCGCCTGGACTATTGAGCCACGCTACGATTCCTTCGAAGTCGCCCTCTGTTTTCCCTACTCGCTGGGCGACCTCGAAATGACGCGCGCCGCCTGTCGCGGTTATTGGGAACTCGATTTAATCGGCGTCACGGCGCAGGGCCAGCCGCTGCCGCGCTTAGCCAATAACTATCGCGGCGACGAGGTGCCCGGTCTCTATCTCATCGCACGTCAGCACGCCGGCGAAACACCCGGCTCTTGGGTACTGGACGGACTCCTGCGCCACGCCGCGCAAGCACTCGACCCATCCCAACTCGTAATCTGGACCACGCCCTTTGCCCATCTCGACGGCGTCGTGCAAGGCGATTACGGCAAGGACCCCTTCCCTTGGGATCTCAACCGCGCCTGGACTACGCCGCCAATGCGTCACGAAGTGCGCGTGATGCAAAGCGATATGACCCGCTGGAGCCAACGCTGCCAACCTGCACTAGTGCTCGATCTGCACGCTCCCAGCCCCGGCGAGGCCGACGGTGCCTACTTCTTTTTACCGCGCGAAACCCGCCCCGAACTGCAATTTGAAGCCGCGCGACAGGCTGCCGAGGCCATTTTGCCGGCTCTTCCCAGCGCCCTCGTCCACGCCCATCCCAGCCGCCAGCCCAACTACCCTTCGCGTTGGGATGCCGAGGCCACACTCGACAACTACGCCTGGGATAGGTGGCAAACGCCCTCTCTAGCGATGGAGATTCCCTATAGCTCCAGCCGCGAAACACTGTTCACACGCGAGCAGTATCGCCGCCTCGGTGCCGCCCTTTTGGAGGGTATTTGCAAATGGAAGGATATCAAGTTGGGCTAGTAGAGATCAAAATTTCGCTTTTTCGGAATTTATTTCTTATCATAAGTCTATTTAAATCAGAACTTTAAAAAAAGTTCTGATTTTTTTTAGTCAACGCATTAAAGTAGCTGATGAAAGTGCCGATACAGTATGAATAGGGGGGTTACACTTTAGATTTGACCGGTTCGTCTTGGTCCCTGGTTTTCGTCTTGCCTCTGCCATCGCCCTAGTGGCAGCGAGACATTCGAGCATCTGCTGCTGGCATTTGCTGGAACCGGCGTGGCCACCATCTCGAAGTGGCGGCGTTTCCGGTTGGAACATAAAGCACCCCCCGTTTTTTAATACGCGGGCTGAAGTCCATTTACCGCGTAGCCCCGGGATGGGAGCTCCGATCATAAAAGGTCGGAGCTCTATCCTTGTACAGACCAACCTATATGACAGAACAACCTATATGACAGAACAACAATAGCCTCTTAGATTACGCCTCTGGTATATTTTTATCTGCTACAGCGAAAGGACTTCCATGCCCACCATACCCGCCACCGATACTCGCCTCACTTGGAGCGGCACCACCTCTCTCGAAAACGGCGACGGCTGGGTCAAACCCTGGCGCATCCCCTACCAAGACCAAGACCTCTACTCGCCCGGCGTCAGCGAATTGGCCAGCCGCGCCGAAATGCCCTCGGGCGTGCGCATCCGCTTTGCCAGCAATGCGACCACGCTCACGCTGCATACCGAGCCGCTAGTAGAAGAGGGAAAATTCGACCTCTACGCCGACGGCACGCTCGTCAGCATCACTCCATTTAGCGCCGGCCAAACGGCCACCCACTTTACGGACTTGCCCGGCGGCGACAAAGTGCTCGAACTCTGGCTCTCGCAGGCCATGACCGTCGCCGTGCGCTCGCTAGAAATACCCGATAATAGCGATATAAGCCACAGCGAAGACACGCGTTTAAAATGGATCACCTACGGCTCGTCGATCAGCCATTGCCGCAACGCCGGCTCGCCCTCTTGTACCTGGCCCGGCGTCGTCGCACGCGGCAAAGACTTCAACCTGACGTCCTTTGGTTTTGGCGGCCAGTGCCACGCCGACCCGATGATGGCCCGTCTAATAAGAGACCGTGAAGCCGACTTTCTCTCCATTAAAATTGGCATCAACATCTACGGCGGCTCCAGTTTGGGCCCACGCACCTTTCGTCCGGCCATTATAGGCACCATCGCCACCATCCGCGAAGGCCACCCCACTACCCCGTTCGCCGTCTGCTCTCCCATCTGGGGCCACGACCGCGAAGACACCCCCAACACCGTCGGCCTCACGCTGCAACAAATGCGCATCGAAATTCAAGAAGCCGTCGCCAGTTTCCAAAAGAGAGGCGATGCCAACCTCTACTATATAGACGGCCTAAAACTCTTCAACCAAGACCTAGCCCACCACCTACCCGACAATCTACACCCCGATGCCGAAGGCTATCGCCGAATGGGCGAAAACTTCCTAAGAGAAGCCTTCGAAGTACAGGAAATTAAAGTAGGCTGAACCAAATCACTCCCCCATTCGACTCAGCTAGGACTCTCTCCCCCCAACCCTACACGGTCGGTCAGGTGCCGAGGGGGTAGTGCAGAAAAAACGATCGTTGTCTGAAGCCAACGGCCGAGTTTCGATCGCTTTTTCTGCACTGCCTCCTCGGTGCCCACCCACCACCAGAAAAAAATGAGCCTAATTCAACTACAAAACCTCAGCAAATCCTACGAAAACAAACCCATCCTGCGCAGTATCTACCTACGCGTAGCCAAAGGCGACCGCGTCGGCCTAGTAGGGAAAAACGGCTCCGGTAAAACGACGATCCTACGCCTATTTTTAAAACGCGACAAACCAGACGAAGGCGAAGTACAGATCGAAGACGGCGTGCGCATCGGCTACTTCTCCCAGTTCTCTGAACTCAGCGGCGAACAGACCGTAGAAGACATACTCTCAGAGCTCTTTGCAGAAATAAAAGCAACGGAAGCCGCACTAAAAGAGATCGAAGGGAAACTGCAAGAAGAGGATGCCGACTACGATACACTCTTAGCGCGCCAAGCTGAGCTCTTCGAAGAAATGCAACAAAGAGACGGCTGGACCTACGCCAACCGAATCGACACTGTGCTCACTCGCCTCGGCTTTAATACAGCCCATCGCCGCCGCCCGATCGACCAACTTTCCGGCGGCTGGCGCAACCGCGCCGCGCTCGCCAAGATTCTGCTCGAAGACCCAGACGTGCTGCTATTAGACGAACCTACCAACTATCTCGATGTAGAAGGCCTCGACTGGCTTGAAAACTGGCTCGGAAGTCTGCGCGGCGCGCTCGTCCTCGTCTCGCATGACCGCCACTTCCTCGACCGCGTCGTCAACCGCATCGTCGAGGTCGAGAACTACCAGCTGCAGGAATACCCCGGCGACTTCAGCGCCTACGTGCGCGAGAAACCGACACGCGCCAAAACCCTCAAGAACCAGTATATATACGAAGAAGAGCTGCTCGCCTACGATGCCGAAGCTATCGCCGACCGCCGCGAAGCGCGCAAGGATCCCGCCCGTGCACTCAAGCACCGGCTGGCCAATATCAAAAAGAACACCACACCCAAACCCGTCGAAAACGTCATCACCCAACTCTACGATAAACTGCGCGTGCGCGATGCCCTCCTGCGCGTCGAAGAATTGGGCAAATCTTACGACGACCAGACCTTGTTTCACGAACTCACCTTTGAGCTGCGCCGCGGCCACCGCCTCTGCATCCTCGGAGCCAACGGCTGCGGTAAGAGCACCCTGCTGCGCCTACTAACCCTGCAAGAGCCCACCGACGAGGGCCGCGTACACTGGCAGCCCGGCGTGCAGTTTTGCTCCTTTAACCAAATGCAAGACGAGCTCGACCCCGACGACACCGTCACGCACGCCGTCAACACCGCGCCCCTGGTCTCGCGTTCGCCGCGCAAACAGGTCAATCAGTTCTTGCAGATGCTACAATTTTCCGAACTCGACCTCTACCAGAAAATTGGCACTCTGTCCGGCGGGCAGAAAGCGCGCGTAGCGCTGGCGTGTTCTTTTTTCTCCGGCGCCTCGGTCATCGTGCTCGACGAGCCGACCAACCACCTCGACATCACGAGCACCCAAGTCATGGAGCGCGCGTTGATCCACTTTCCCGGTGCCGTCATCGCCGTCAGTCACGACCGCTTCTTTATCGACAAGATCGCCAACCGCCTACTCGTATTCGAAGAGAACGGGCACCTGCAGCCGATTGAAGGCAATTGGAGTATGTACCAGGGAACACTCGCGTCCTAAACGCATGGCCCTATGTGTTACCTTCTCAATAAAGCGCTTCTTATATTGGCAGCCGGAAGGGTATCTATATGTATAGTATCGTCAAGTGGTCTTTTCTAATAATAGGTGGCCTCGTGCTGCTGGTCTCCATCGCCGTAGCCGGCGTGCACTTCATCAGCAATATACGCATCGACACCGAGCACACCGTAGCCGCGATCCCCATCGCCATTCCCAGCGATGCACAGACCATCGCCCGCGGTGAACACCTCGCTCTAACGCGTGGCTGTTTGGATTGTCATGGCGAAAAACTCGACGGCAAAGCGGTTATCGACGCCCAGCCGATGGGGCGCATCTACGCGCCGAATATCACGCCCGGTGGTTTGGCTGCTTCTTATAACGACCAGGACTGGATACGCGCCATACGCCACGGCGTCAAACCCGACGGCCGCTCCGTGCTGCTCATGCCTTCCTACGAATACTATTTCCTTGACGACCGCGATCTCGGCGCACTCATAGCCTATCTGAAACAAATTCCCACGCTCGACACCCCGTCGATCTCTATCGACTTAGGTCCGATCGGCCGCCTCCTCATCCTATCCGACCAGCTCAGACTCGCCGCCGAATATATAGTCCACACACAACAACCACCCACCGCACCACCCGCCGCTCCCACCGCTACCTACGGAGCCTATCTCGCCGTCACCTGCATTGGCTGTCACGGCGAAAACTTTGTGGGCGGCCCCATCCCCGGCGGCGATCCCAGTTGGCCGCCAGCGACGAACCTGCGTCCGGATGAAGCGGGTATCGGCTCTTGGAACGAAACGGATTTCGTCCATGCCATGCGCCAGGGCCTGCGCCCAGATGGCACTTCGATCAGTCCTGTTATGCCGCGCAGTTTTGGCCATTTTACCGACGATGAGTTAAAGGCTATTTGGTTGCACCTGCGAGCTTTGTAATATCAAGAGGGGGAGTGGTAGCTGGAGTGTGGCGGGGTGCGAAAAGAAAAAGAGTTAATCCAAACCTGCACTGCTTGCGCTTGGACATGGGTTTCCACAGCCAACACACGCCCGGCGTGTTCGGCCTGCTCTACTGGGCAGACTGGCGCATCGGCGCCGCGCTTAGCGGTGCCCCACTGGAAGGAAGCGCGCGAAGCCAGTTCGGGGCTCTTTGATTTTCTCAAAGAACAGCTCTCGGGCACCGAAGAACTGCGCTCCAGCGGCGCGACGGATTATGCGCTGAACGAGTATTACAAGCGCGCCGGGCAGCGCCTGCGCACCGAGAGGAGCGCAGGCATCATGAGCATCTGGCTGCGCAATGCCAATACGTTCTTCTATACGCTCAGCTATCTCATCTCGCTGCCCGTCAGCTATTATCTTCTTTACGATAGACGCCATCAGCGTAGGCACGCTCTCGGGGCCGTTGCGCCGCTTGACGCGCCAGATGGAAGACCTGCAAAAAGCCAGTGCCAGCATTGCTCGCATCGACGAGCTGCACGACATAATGACCAACGTCTACGACGGCCTCGCCCTCTCCATCGAGTTTCGCAATCTGCACTTTGGTTATAAAGCGTAAGACCCCGTGCTCAGCGATATTTCCTTCCGCATCGAGCCGAGGCGCATCCTCGGCCTCTTGGGCCGCACCGGCTCAGGAAAAACTACGATCGCCCGCCCTGCTCTTCCGCCTCTACGACCCACAACAGGGCACCCTGCTCTTTAACGGCTCGGATATTCGCTAGGCACGACTTTCTGAGCTGCACTCGCGCGTTGGCATGGTCACGCAGAGCGTGCAGCTCTTTCGCGCCACCATCCGCGACAACCTGACCTTTTTCGACCCGCAAGTAGCCGGTGCACATATTCTCGATGGCGGCCACATCGCCGAGTACGGCCGCCGCCAAGACTTAGCCGCCCGCGCAGACGCGCACTTTTCGCAGCTGCTAAAACCGGGCTAACGGAGGTGCTGCAGTGAAAACCTGGCACGTTATCTGGAACGACATCCGCTTCCGCCCCCGTCTGTGACTGGGCAATACCATCGCCGTCGTCGTCATCACGATGAGCCACCAGATTCCCCCACCAGTTCTGCGCGATTTTTTCAACTCGGTCACCGGCGACGCCGAAGTCCGCTTTGACTTCTGGACCCGAATTGCCTTCTTCGCCGCCTCGGGAATGGTGCGCATTGTCGGCAATTTTGGCATCGTCTACTCCAACGTGCCCTTTATGTATACGGTGGCTTCCTGGCTCCAGCGCAATATATTCCGCCGCATCCGCCAGCGCCCCGGCGCCTCCGCTCTGCCCAACTCTTCCGGCGAGGCCATCAGCCGCTTCCGCCAGCTCAATAAAAAACGCTCGCAGACCGCGCTCGTGGACCACCTTTTCGACGAAATACGCGAGGCAATCTACTCGAATGCCGTAGCACTCGGCACCGGCATCATCCTCATCATGGCCAGCGAGGCCATCGCCGAGAAACGCTTCACCATCGGCGATTTCGCGCTCTTTGTCTACTACCTCAAATTCCTTACCGAAATGACCTGGATCCTCGGTTATCTCATCGCCAAATACGAACAAACTGGGGTCTCAGTCGACCGTATGGTCAAGCTCTTACAGGGTGGCCCCCCCAGCAGTTAATCGACCAAGAAGACATCGATCTGAGCAAAGACCCAACGGATATACCCCATATCCGCAAAGGCCCAGAACATCATTTACAGCAGCTGCGCTTAGAGGCTTTGAGCTACCATTTTTCCAACTCTACCAACGGCATCCACGCCGTCGATATGACCATAGAACGCGGCACCTTTAACGTCGTAACCGGCCGTATCGGCTCGGGAAAGACCACGCTACTGCGTGTAGTGCAGGGGCTGCTGACGCCGGAGAGCGGACGCACCCTTTGGAATGACCGGGAAATTCACGACCCCGCATCCTTTTTTGTGCCGCCGCATTCGGCCTATACCTCGCAAATTCCCTGGCTCTTCAGCGGGCCGCTGCACGACAACTTGCTCATGGGAATACCCGAAGACGAAGTCGATATAGAGGCAGCACTGCACGCGCCGTATTAGAGGGCGACCTGGACGACTTTGACGAGGGCTTAGATACTTTAGTCGGCCCCAAAGGCGTGCGCCTGTCCGGCGGACAGATCCAACGCACGGCCGCGGCGCGCATGTTCGTACGCGACCCGAGCTCTATATCTTCGACGACCTCTCTAGCGCCCTCGACGTCAACACGGAAAAAACGCTCTGGCAACGCCTCTTCGCGCAGCGCCAAGCGACGTGTTTGGTCGTCTCGCACCGCCGTCTGGCGCTGCGCCGCGCAGACCAAATTATTGTATTAAAAGACGGACGCGTCGAAGATTGTGGCACGCTCGACGAGCTCTTAGAACGCTCGCAATAAATGCAGCGGCTGTGGGCAGGTGATCTAGGGGGGACGAATCTAAACAGTAGGTAGGGACATAGGACGAGACTGCAATAGTGGATACTGCCGGATAGAGGATAAACGCAGCGGGCGCAGGGCTTTGCCTTCGCACTATAGCGACAGCGAATTAATACGCCGTATCGCCGTCGTCTACCAACCTACAGCGACACGGCCCGGAAAGATGCGATGATCGATAGCGTGCACGCTTAGGGCAAATACTTCTGCACGCGTTTGCGCAACTCCTGTGAGTTTGTAGGTTTGACCAGATAGTCTTTAACTTGGGCATGAACGGCGGCGCGCACATTGGCCGGTGCGGCATCTACCGTCAGCATAATGACGGGGATAGCGCTGCCCCCGGGGCTGGCGCGCAAGACCTTGAGCATATCGAGCCCACCCATGCCGGGCATCTGCACATCGAGTAAAATCAGAGCGGGCGAAACAGCATCAACAAGGGCCAATGCCTCGCGCCCGTCACCCGCTTCGAGCGTATCATACCCCATCTTGTTTAACTGGCCAACAAGGGCTTTGCGCATCATAGGCGAATCGTCGACTACGAGAATATAGCGATCCTTAGCCGCTGGCTCATCGCCGCCATCATCAAAAACATCTTCGATGCCTCCCGGCATATCTACCGAATCCATATTCTCTTGCTCACAATAGATTAGTATTTAATCGCTACTGGTTTACCTTTTTTAGTGCTTTCGATCGCCGAAAAAACCATGGCCAAACTCTTAATATTATCCGTACATACCGTCTCCGGCACACTACCGCTGCGCACGCAGTCGACAAACTCACCGATGAGCCCGGCATGACCGCCGACTCGATCTTTCTTAGCCAATGCCGGCACCTTTAAATCTCTCATCTCCGAGTGAAATGCCCCCCCCTTTTTTCTAACTTGAGCATTTATGCCCTCACCGCCGTCCCACGTGGCACTGCCCTTGGTGCCGATAATGCGCCAATCGCATTCCCAACTCGTATTCAAACCTTCAGCGCACCAAGAGCCGCGATAAGTAAAGACCAAGCCGTCACTCATCTCGAATACGCAAATGGCCGAAGCATCGTGGTCGTACCACGACCCCTTGGGATTCCATTCGCGACAGTAGACCGAAACGGGATCGGCCCCCGTGATGAGCCGCGCCTGGTCAAAAGTATGAATGGCCATATCCAATAAGAGCACGTGTTCCATACGGTCGCGAAAACCGCCAAAATGCGCACCGATATAAAAATCACAGTTGACCGTCGTCAGGTCGCCGATTGGTTTCTTAGCCAGCAAACGGCGCAGCCGACGAATAGGGGCATTATAGCGACGGTTCTGGATCACGGCATATATTTTGCCCGCCTTCTCAGCAGCGCGCAGTGAACGCCGCGCATTGGCCATAGAATCGGCCAACGGTTTCTCGCCCAAGACGTGACAACCGTGCCGTAATGCCGTCACCGTAACTTCTGTATGCGCCGCTGGTACCGTCACATCAAAGACGATATCGGGCTGAGTCTCGTTCAGCACCGTTTTGAGATCGTCACCGATCTCCGCGTTGCCGAGCCTATATTCTTCGGCGCGCCAACGCGCATTTTTTTTGTCGATATCGACCAGGCCGACGATTTCGAGGTCTTCGCGTTCTGACGCTGCCGTCAGCCAGGCGCGGCTCATGCCGCCACAACCTACAAGAACGGCGCGCAAAATCTGTTTCTTAGCCATTTTGCTCTTTCACTTAATTGTTATAACAATGCGGTGGTTCGTATAGTCAATGTGAACTCGCCTAGCTCTTCGCCGCACATAGATCTATAGGCAGAAAAATGCGAAAGGTCGTCCCCTCGCCCAAGCGGCTCTCGACCTCGATATGCCCCTTGTGATCTTCGACAATTTGGTAACAAATCGACAAGCCCAGCCCCGTGCCCGCCCCTATTCCCTTCGTCGTAAAACCGGGGTCAAAGATACGCCCTACATTCTCCTCGCCGATACCCGCTCCCGAATCAACCACTTCCACCACCACCTGATCGCCCTGCACCCGCGTGCGAATAGTGATCGTACCGCGCCCTTCGATTGCCTGCTGTGCATTGTTTAAGATATTGAGAAAGACTTGATTAAGCCGGCTTGGATAGCAGCAAATCCGTGGCAATGCACCCAGTTCGCGCACGATGTCGATGCGGTTCTTTATATCGTGGAAGATCAGCATCAGGCTGTCTTCTATGCCAGCATGCAAATCGACTTCGCGCATCTCAACCTCGTCGAGACGCGCAAAATTGCGCAAAGAGCGCACAATCGTCGTCACGCGCTGGGTACCGTTCTCAATGACGCGATTCGACTCTTCGATAACCTGCAAAATGCGCTGCAACCCCTTATTGGCGCGCACATCTTCGGAAAAATCGCTTTCGAGCACGGCCTTGAGTTTTACCACCGCGCGCACTAGCGTATCGTGCATACTGTGGATAGCCCCCACCGGCGTGTTGATCTCGTGCGCTATGCCGGCCACTAAATTGCCCAGCGCAGCCATCTTTTCCGACTGCACCAGCTGTGCTTGCGCCTTCTGCAACTCATCGAGTGCGCGCATTTTTTCCGTGATGTCCTGTAAGACGATCTGCACGGTATGGATCGACCCCTCGGCGCCGGCTACGGGAAAGATCGATTCGCCAGCCCAGCGTTCTTCGCCCTCTTTGTTGCGCCAGCGAAACTCAATACTCTTAGGAGTCTGGCCAGCTGCCGCACGTGCAAAAGCAGCGGTGACCTTGTCCACATCCTCTGGATGCACAACTTCATGACTTTTTTTAGGGTCGGCGTAGAAATCTTCCGGAGCATAACCGATCCACTGCTTTATCTGCGGGCTAATATATTGAAAGGTGCCGTCTGGCTTTAAGAGCATGACGATAAAATCGGGCGTCTCAACCAGCGTGCGGTAACGCTCTTCGGAAAGAGCGAGGCTGCGCAGATCTCCAATGCGGCGAAACCCCTCCGACAGCACGTTAGCCAAATCGCTGAGTAATCCAATATTGCCTGTGCTAAAGGCATTGGGAGTCGTGCTGCAAATGGCCAGGGTCCCGTGGGAAAAAGGCACATCAACGACGGCGCGGATCCGCGCACGCGTTTGCATATAGCCCCTTTCACCAAAGCGATCTTCCACCTCTAAATCAGGTCGATAAACCACTTCCCCGTGGCGCCACCACTCGTTGATCAGATCTCCGGCCTTAACCGTATCGGAAGTCAACCAACCACCGTCGCGGGTCAGCGTGCGCGAGCGCATTACGTCGCTGAGTCCTTTGTGCTCGACGACGTTTATGCCGCAATTTTCAAAGGGAATTTCCAGTGCTTGCAGCCCAGCGTGGATAGCCACTAACAGATGATCGTAGTCGCCGCTGCCCCCCATCTTCCACACTTCTTCGCGCACCTCTTGCACCACCTGGCGATAGAGCTGTTCGATTTTTTGTTCGCTTATATCGCGGGCGATGCCCTCGCTGCGCACAAAGCTGTCGCCGCTAAATATCAAGCGTCGATTGATCTCGAAATAACGCACAGCACCGCTCTTGTGCAGCATGCGCACGGCGATTAGGCGCATACCCGTGTCGCGCGCGCGCGCCGATTCTTGCATGCTAGCGCGCATCGACTCAACATCGTCCGGATGCATATAATCGAAAACCACACGCCCCAACAATTCTTCCCGCGCGTAACCGAGAACCGGTTCTACCGCAAGGTTGAGGCTGAGAAAGTGCCCCTCGGCGTCAAATGCATAGACAATATCGGGAGCATTTTCTAGTATGGGAGGAAGGTCTGAAGGTTCCATTGCATCACCGCCAGTATACGAATTCAGACAAAGGTCTTGAGGATTTCCTGCTGGATATTTTGCAACTCGGAGTACGCCTTGTTGATCTCTCCAATCTTCTGTTCCAATCCACGCATCAGCCGCTGTTTCTCCAAACCATTGCGGATAATGAGATAGAGATCGTCGTTGTCCCAGGGTTTTTCGATATACTGGTAAAGGCCGACCTCGTTAATAGCCTTTATCGCGTTTTCCTTGTCGGCATAGCCCGTCAGTAAAACGCGCGGAATCTCGGGCTTGAGGTCGCGCACCTTGCCCAAAAAGCTAATTCCATCCATCTCCGGCATCAAGTAGTCGGAAATGACCAAATTAACCACTTCCTCCTCCACATAGGCCAGCGCCTCGCTAGGAGATAGAAAGGTCTTTACCTCGTATTCGGTCTCCAGCATGAGAAACGAGCTCAAGCTGGTCAGCACCATCTCTTCGTCATCGACGATGACAATTGTTTCGTTACTCTGTTCTTCTGCCATATCTGCCCTGTGCGCATCCGCCCTAATGCGAACCGCCAACGCGGCCTATCAGACCGCGCACACGACTCACTAAGGCCTTGAGCACTCCCTGTGTAATGCCGACATTGTCGGCTAGTAGATCGATGAAATCCTCTTTATTTAAGCGCAGCAGGCGCACGGATTCCAGCACCGTCGCCGCTGAGACGCGCGGTTCGTCGTCGAATAATGCCCACGTGCCAAAGGGGTCGCCGGGACCGACAATAGTGATCTCGAGTTCTTCTCGATGCAAGCGCACCCGCCCCTCTAACACAATATACATGGAATCGGCGTAATCCCGCGCTTGGTATATCTGCTCACTATCGGCGTGCGATACTTCGACGAGAATCGCAGCCAAATAGGCCAATTGCTGGGTCGGCACCTCGGAAAAGATGTCAACTTCCTGCAGCAGTATGACTTTTTCCACTACTGTGAGCATTGAGCCAAGACCCTATCCGAAGTAATACTTCCCTTGCCGTTCACGCCTTTTAGGTTACAGGTTGCCCCGTTCTCTGTCAATGGCGACCAGAGAGGGCCACGGCAGCCGCTTCGCGCACCATCTCACGCGGATCGTCGAGCAGCGGCTGCAGGAGTTCCGGTGCCTCGGCGCCGGCGCTAAAGGCAGCACAAGCGCGCAGCCAATCGTCGCGCTCGCCCAGTAAAAACTCCAAGGCATTGCGGCGCGAATCAATTTGCCTTTGAAAGAGCGAACGCCCCTGCTTTACAGCCACTTCCAGTGAAATATAATCAAGCAACGGTATCAAGCGTTCCTTGGTCGTGCGCTCCAACACGTTATCGAGAAATTCTAACGCGCTAGCGCGCTGGCTGGCCTCTCTGCTCACCAGCCCTAGGTAGGCGCGATACATATCGTCCGGATCATAGAGCAGACCCAAAAGGCGAAATATCCGTTCTAACATTTCTTGCCGCTTTTCGTCCAGCACGCGACGCAGCAGACGCATCTTGCCGCCCTCATCACCATTGTCATACACCACCTGCACCTGTAGGGCATCAAAATACGCTTCCATCGCCTTCTCGAGATGAGTCTCTACCTCGTTACGGGCAAAACTAAGGCCGGCGCTGCGCAACTTGCTCAGCGATTTGATCAAGGGAAAATCGAGCATGGGACCCCCCCGACCGAGTTGTCCCAAGAGCAAATCGACTACGTCCTGGCGGTGTATATCTCCCAACACGCGCGCGACGGCCAAGCGCCTAGGCAAATCTACCTTTTCATCGAGCAGGTCTTCGCGAAGATAGGGAACCGCCACTTCGCCACACTCGGCGAGGGCCTGACGCGCGGCACGCCGATAGTCGCGGTCGCCGAGCCGCGCAATAAGCCAAGGCACGTGCTGGACAGTAGCCAAATGCCCCAAGCTCTCTATAGCTTGGCGCACGACCTGGCGATCTGGGTCATTCATCAACTCGCGGGCCAACTCGTCTAGATAGCCGCTCAACTCTGGCACCTGTAAGCGACCGAGAATCCGCGCCGCCCCCAGGCGCTCGGTCACACTGCCCTGCCAACTGCGGTCGAAGAGCGAGCGCATATAGTTGGCATCGAGCAACTCCCTTTCTTCGTCCGTTCCATGCTCGACGATATAACCAACAGCTGCCTTGCGCCAGGTGCGTTTTTCCGCCGCCAGCGCAGAGCGCAACCAAGGGGCCGTGTCGCCTCTATAGTGTCGATATAAACAGTAGAAGGCCGCGACCGATGCTTCCAGATCGTCCTCGTCGACCAATTCTTCGACGCGCTCTAGAGCAATGGGCCTGTCCTGGTTTCTCAGGACGTCCAATGCCTTGCGTCGCACTTCGACCGACTCGTGCTGCAATAATCGCGTCACCGGTGCGACGAGACGGCGCGCACTGACGGTCCCCAACACATCCAACGCATAGACGATCTGGCGCTCGCGGCCTCCTTCGAGTGAGGTCACTAAACTATCGAGAGCCGCCGCCTCGTTGAGATCCACCGTCAGTTCGCTCGCATCGATCTCGCGCCTATCCAGCGCGCGGCGAAAGGCGTCGATATACGCACTGCGGCTAAAGAGCACCAGCACTAACCAGGCCGCTACAAAGAAAAACGACAAATAGCTGAGCAGTTGGAAAGACACGCCCAAGACGGCCGTCAACAGCAACACTAATAGAGCGCCCAGCCCAGTAGCGAGGTTGTCCACCGTCGCATCGAGCAGCACTTTCGTGCGCCGCTTAATCTCGGCCGGCACAGGTAGAAAGAGAATCTCTGTCGCCGACTTGTGAATGGAGTGCCGGAAACCACCATCGCCGATCTTGACGGCGATGCCGGCCCACAGCGCGGGCGTTACGAGCACGGCCAGCGAGCCAGCAGCCATGCTCAGCGGCAAAAAGAGCAGCGCCGGTATTACGCCCAGCGAGCGCAGAATACGCGGGGTCACTAACACCTGAAAGAGAATCGCAAATATGTTGAGCACGGCAAAGAACTGGCCAAAAAATGCCGTCTTGGCATCCTTGTCGGGATAGGCCAGCTCGACGATGGCATTAAACTGTACATCGGCAACCGCTGCGACAGCCGCCGCCAGCGCCGCCATGCCGGCAAGCAGGCGCAAAAGATCGGAAGCCGCAATCAGCTTGAGAGGACTTGTGGCGGCCGGAGCCGTCTTTGTTTTCTTATTTTCGTCAACCGCCTCACTGCGCACCAAACGCAGGAGTAACAAACAGACGATGAGCAAAAGCGCGCAGATCGGCACCAAGTTCTCAGTGCCCACCGCACCTACAACCCAACTCGTAAAAACCGAGCCGGCAATGGCACCGGCAATACCGCCTGTTCCCACCAAACCAAAGAGCCGCCGCGCTTCACGTGGGTTAAAGGCGGTATTGGCCAATAGCCATAGGAGCGATGTCGACATCAATCCGTAGAGGTTGACAAATATATAGAAGGAATAGATGCCCCAGATGCCCGCGTAGGGCAAGAGCAGCCAAAAAGCCAACAAACAGACAATG
>JBLHGI010000010.1:0-37266 GCA_047616505.1 Planctomycetota bacterium | reverse complement strand
GTTCAATACCGCCTTAAGCACCCGTTTAGCGACAGCGACAAGCTACTCGTTGGGCAAAACCAGCGTAAAGGTCGTGCCCTCTCCTTCGCAACTTTCTACGCGCACGCCCCCTCCGAGCAATTGCGCTGAGCGACGTACGATGGCCAAACCCAATCCCGTGCCCTCTAAGGCAATTTCTCCTTTGCGCGCAACTTGGCGAAACTCGTCAAAGATGAAAGGCAATTCTTTTGTTGGAATGCCATCCCCCGTATCGCAGACCCTCATTTCGACGAGATCTCCCTTGGCCTCTACCGCGACCGTAATGCGTCCTTCTCGCGTATATTTAACCGCGTTGCTCAGCAGGTTTACCAACGCGCGCTTGAGACGATCAGAGTCGGTGTAGAGCACGTCGACATCGCCGAGATCCTGATGCAGCTCAACCCCCTCCTTAACCAGAGGAGAAACGGCAGCCAGACACTCGCCAACTAACCGCTGTACATTCACTTCTTTGCAATCGATCTCAATGCGCCCAGCTTCCACTTTACTCAAGTCTAAGATATCGTTAATCAAGTCGAGCAAATGGTTCGCACTGGTCTGGATATTTTCGATATTCTGGACCTGACGCGGTTCTATAACGCCCTCTAGTTTGCGCATTAAGATACGTGCATAGCCTATTATCGCGTTCATCGGCGTGCGCAGGTCGTGTGACATGCGCGCCAAAAACTCGGTCTTGAGGCGATTGGCTTCTTCCACCTCGAGCCGTGTCTGCGATAATTGGCGCTCCTGAGCGGCGAGTTTCTCCCGCGTTTCCCGCAGCTCTTTTTCCAATTCGGCCACACGCTCTTCGTGCGTTTTCATAATAGCCTCGGGGAAAGCCGACTCGGATCTAAACCGAGTCGGCGGCGTGAACAAACTAGGGAGTAATTCGTGGTGTTATTCGCGTTGGTCATGGCCTAGAAAATACCGGCGACCCAGCTTGCATTCGACGGCGCGGGTGCCGCATCAAAGGCGGCGGTGATAGTGCGATATCCGTAGCCTACGGCCAACTTGCGTGCCGTGGTGCCATAATCATTGCTGGCATCCGGGTCGGCACCGACAGCCAACAGCATCTGAGCAATTTCGTCGTGACCTTCCTGCGTGGCAAATATCAGCGCCGTATTGCCGATATAACCGCGCGCTTCGACGGCAACGCCGCGATCGATCAAAGCGCGAACGCGGTCTTTGTCGCCATAGGCAGCAGCGACGATAAGAGCAGTATTGCCGTCGGCGTCGCGCATTTCCGCTTGACTAGCCGCGACCGTAAGGGGCCTATCTATTGTGTTCGTGCTGCCCGCCCGCACGGCGACGAACGCCAGCAGTGCCATTACCAGGGATGTGAAAGTAAAACGTGTCATTGCGGGTCTCCTTGTTGATTTTGTATTCGCCAAGGATATCGCAAGAGCCGTGCCATTCAAATAAAAATAACACAAATCATTTGTTAACAACATATTATGTGATTTATTTGAAATATAAACAAAAACACTAATTCGACAACTAATTTGCCAATTTTAACTATTTTTACCATAAGACAATGTTTATACTAAAATTAATAGATTGGCTAATACATTGTCACTATGACAATGTATTAGCCAATCTATCATCTTAAAGCGCTCGTTCTTTTTTACGCCAGCGATTCTAGATGGACCGTAAAGACAGACCCCACTCCCTCTTCACTAGCCACGGCAATAGTGCCCCCCAATAGCTCCACCGACTTGCGCACGATGGCCAACCCCAAACCCGTACCCTGATGCCGAGCACCGTTCTTTTTGTCCACTTGGCGAAACTCATCAAAAATATGCGGCAATTCACTTTGCGGAATGCCAATACCCGTATCGGTAACGCGAATGGCAACACCATCGCCGCGCGCGCTGAGAAACACTTCCACATGTCCTACTTCCGTAAACTTCACGGCATTGCTCAGCAGGTTCATCAACGCGCGGCGCACGCGATCTTCATCCGTAACAAAGAGGGGCAATTCCTCCAGTTGACAGCGCAACTCGACCCCGGGGCCCAACAGCGACTCGATCGAACGCGCACATTCTTCGACGAGTATTTTGAGATCGACCTCAGCCGGCTTTAACTCAACTCGGCCCGCCTCAATCTTCGAGAGATCGAGAATATCATTAATAAGCTCTAACAGAGCACTGGCCGATATCTGCACATTTTGCAAGTTCTTATACTGGCGCGTGTCGAGCACATCAGCGCTCTTGCGCAGCAAGATCCGCGTATAACCTATAATGGCATTCATAGGGGTGCGCAGATCGTGCGACATACGCGCTAAAAAATCCGACTTGAGGCGATTAGCCTCTTGGATCTGCGCATTCTGCTCCTGGATCTGCTCGTATTGCTCCTGGGTCTTGGCCGAAAGCTCTTCCACCTGCAAGAGACGCTGCTGCAGCTCTTGGTTGGTCTGGGCGACGCTGCGCGCCAAATATACGGACATCGAAACGAGGGGAATCAACACCCAGTACAGCGCCGTCACATCCGTTTCCGTCTCATAGATTAGCGGCGAGACATTGGCGGCAAATACAATAAAACCGATGCCAATAATCCACGCACCCTCTTGACGACGACGCACGCCCCCAATAAGCACCAACACCGTTTCGACCAACAAGAACAGGTTGGTAAAGCGCAGCACTAAACGATTGATTTCGAACGCGCCATTAAAGGGAATCATGCCCTGACTGTCGAAGTTGAGCAGGACAATCGTACCCAGGGCGGCCGGTATAATAAAAACGACCAGCTCAAAATAGAAACGCTTGGGCACGCGGCCAAAGAGTGCAAAAAGAAAAACAAGGCCAAAGAGATTGATGACGAGAATAGCCGTTTCTTTGGCCACGCGCACCATCAACGGATCCATATACGAATGAAATTCCAGCTGCAGCCCCGAGAATATAGCGCCGCCAATAGCGGCGGTATAGAGCGCGTAAAATAAGTTGGCGCGCGTTGAGCGATTAAAGAGAAATAGCAGGAAGTGCAGAAACGTAATAGATAAGAGCACGCCAGAAAAAAACATCTGATAACCAGCGGAAAAAACCATCCCCCCGACCAATGGGCTGCCCAACTGCTCTTCGCGCCCTTCGCTGATCGCATCGAGCTGGGCAATAACGTCGTCGATACCAGCCCCGGCGGGCACTAAGACCACATTGCCCAAACGGTCGGCGCGCTGATACTTGTCGATCCCCTTGCTCCAAGCCATCCACGAGGGCTCACCGCGCTCATCGCGATCCCACACGCTCAGATCAAAGCCCAGCTGTATACCCGGTCGCAATTCGATGCGCTGACCACTGGCCTGCGCTATATCGATACGCCACTCAATGCGATAACCATCCTCTCGCCATTGCGAATTAGCCTGGACTTCTTCGAGATCACCCGGACCGTACATACCGAGCTCCTCTCCCCAGAGTCGATACTGGGTCGGTGCATCCTCGCCGGGCTTGTGACTAAAGAGATAAAGCTCGCAACCATCCTGGGCATTCCACGGCTGACTCATTATATCATCAGCGGGCACGAGCACGATAGAGTCATCGCGGATATCAACAGCGACATAGAGGGCATTTTCACTCTCGTTATAACCGACGATAAACTCGCCCTGAAAATCACCCTCGCCAAATAGATCAGCCCCATCCGCATTGTGCAAAATCGGATAGCGCACCAACCCTTCGGGCCAGTCGCTCAGATCACCATCTACTGCGATATCTGCGACGGGATAAGCCAAGGCCACTTTGCCGGGGTAGGCAAAGATTGGAGTGCCGCCCACGCAGAGCAGCGCAAAAAGAGATAGGACGATTCGAATATTCATCACAGTACATGCATTAGAAGGTGTCCTAGAAACATAGGCAGTGTGGGCCCATTTTGGCCAGACCCACATGGGCCTCACTTAGTTACTGCGATGACGGCGGCGACGTGCGTGTGGTGTTTCAACCTCGTAACGGCGACAAAGGCGGCTAAAACTTCTCATGGCAATACCTAGTGCTCGGCTGGCGTCTATGTTGCTGGCGTAAATGCGGGCGACCCGTTCGATTCGATCTCTACTGATGGCATCCATGCTGACCTTCGCTTTTTAAAGGGCGATACCACGGCCGCAGACCAGCTCGTGGCAAATGTAAAGCGGCGCGCCTAAGTTGGCACACCACGTCGTATCTGTCTATTTAGATCCTGCTGCTCTGCTGCATCTCATGGGCAGCCTGCAGTGTGACCGTTTCCAACATCTCGGCGATATCGCGGTGACCATACCCCTTGGCCAAATTGCCGGCCGTGACCTGATAGTCGTTATGTGCGGTGATATTGGCACCCGCCTTGACCAACATTTTGACGATGCCGGCATGACCTTCCTGGGCCGCATAGATCAGCGCCGTATTGCCAATCCGACCGCGAGCATCAACCTCGGCACCCGCTTCGATCAAGGTGCGAGTCAATTCGACATCGCCGGTAGCAGCGGCGACCATCAGAGCCGTATTGCCGTGGACATCTTGACGGTTGCTGAGATCGCTGGCACTGGCGTTAGCGGCGAAGGCGACGAAGGCGGCGAAGAGTAGAGTTTTCATTTTAAGCTCCTATTAGATTTTTTTGTCATTCGCCAAGAGTATCGCAAGGGGCGTGCCAAAGTGGAAAAATGTGATTAAAATATTCTTATTACACTGTAAAATAATAACTTACATCCCGACACACACTCCTCTTGGAAATCGACATGGAAATGACAAAAGACAAATATATTGTCAGTATATTTACAATAAAACCTTTTATATCCTTCATAAACAATCTCTTATACAATATGACAATATAATTGTATTATATGCCATTATATTGCCACTCATTACTAGACAACAGCGAACGAACGAAGGTATCGACCTCGACTCAGCACAGCGCTCACAAAGGCGTTAGCACCTCCTCTACCTATTTTCCTATTCCCCTCTGCGCATGGCAACGACATATTTCTGGAATATTATCCCATTTGCACGTATTTTTTAGCCTTGTTTACATACTATAATTGTTGTACAAGGAAAGAATCTGCTAATATGATTATCGATTCGCACACACACGCCTGGCGGCGCTGGCCCTACCAACCCTCCGTACCAGACCCCGAAAGCCGCGGCATCGTCGAACAACTGCTCTGGGAGATGGATCGCCACCAGGTAGACAAAGCCGTCTTGGTCTGCGCCCGCATTGAGCACAACCCCGACAATAATGACTACGTCGCCGAGTGCGTCGCAAAATACCCCGATCGCCTCATACAATTTGCCGACGTAGACTGCTCGTGGAGCGATACCTATCATATGCCTGGGGCAGCACAACGCCTAGAACAAGCAGCCCGGCAGTATAAGCTCAAAGGCTTCACACACTATGTAAAAAACGATACGGAATGGTTTGAATCAGAAGAGGGGATGGCCTTCTTCGCAAAGGCAGAAGAGCTCAAACTCATTGCGAGTATAGCGCTGGGGCCAGCGTGGCAAAAGGCGCTGCGCGCGCTGGCCAAACGCTTCCCCACGCTGCCTTTCCTCTGTCACCACATGGCCGGAGCCCGCCTCGGCCAAGAGAGTATGGATGAGGTCCTGCGCTCAGCTGAAGTCGACAATATCTATATCAAACTATCTGGCTTTCACTATATATCGAATCTCTCATGGGACTATCCGCACGCCGACACCCACGCGGGCGTGCGCAAACTCTACGAATATTTCGGCGGCGGACGGCTCTGCTGGGGCTCCGACTACCCCGTCGTGCGTTTTAATATGACGTATCAGCACGCACTCGAAGCCTTCCGCACACACTGCCCATTTGTAACTCCGGCGGATCAAAAAAAAATCCTCGGTGGCAACTTGCAAACATTGCTACATAAAGCGAGCGAGTAGGGGACTTGAAATTAATCTCGTGGAACGTCAACGGCATTCGCTCCGTCGCACGCAAGGGCTTTCACGCCTGGTTAGGGAACGCCAAACCCGATGTATTAAGCCTACAGGAAACGCGCGCCTGGCCCGAACAATTAGAAGAAGAGTTGCTCGCACCACTCGGCTATAAAAGCTATTTCGCCTGCGCGCAAAAGAAGGGCTATAGCGGAGTCGCCATCTATAGCCGCAACGAACCCCTAGAAATAATCGAAGGCCTGGGCGACGAGCAGTTTGACGGCGAGGGGCGCACATTGACGGCGCGCTTTGAGGATTTTTCATTGGTCAACGCCTATTTCCCCAATGGTCAGCGCGACCATGCGCGCGTGCCCTATAAGATGGACTATTGTCGAGCCTTTCTCTCCCATTGCCAAGAGCTGCGCGCGCGCGGCCAAGGCGTTGTGATGTGTGGTGATTTTAATACGGCCCACTGCGCTATCGATCTGGCCCGCCCCAAAGACAACAAAAATACCACGGGCTTTTTAGAATTGGAACGCGCGTGGATCGACGAGCTGATTGATGCTGGTTATGTCGATATCTTTCGCGCGCACAACCCCGATGCGACCGGCCATTACACTTGGTGGTCCAATCGCCAAGGCGTGCGCGAGCGCAACATCGGCTGGCGCATAGACTACCACTTTGTCAGCGAGTGCTTAGAAACGAGAATAAAAAAAGTCTACCACTTGCCCGAAGTATTCGGCTCGGACCACTGTCCGCTCGCACTGGAACTGAAGTGAGCGATGCCTGCTGAAAACGGACAGGATATAGACTGGCAAAAGCAGCTGCCCGCTAAACTCCGTCTAGCCCTGTGGAAACGTGTTGACCGGCGCTTACAGCACGGCGATGTGCTCATGACAGATGAGCATTTCCAAAAGCTGATGGAGCGCGAGTTTCTACGTCTAGTCCACGTCAAACCCTCGCCTAAAATTAGCGCCGCCATTATGGCTATGGTCATCCGAGTCAACGAGGAACACCCTAACAAGTATCTCGGCCTCGGCATCAAAAATATGATGATCTTTTATACACGCACGCTACTCGACCGCTTAGAGGACCATTCCGAAGAGGCCTTCAAAGAAGGCCAGCAGCGCATCAAAAAAATGATGCGCGAAGGACGCACGGCGCTCTTTTTAGAAAGCATCGGCATTGAGCTCGGGCCAAGAGGGCTGCCGCCTAGCATAGAAAAAGCCATACATAACGTGCTCAATGGCAAAGAGATCGAAGTGCAACCGCAGATATTAGAGCACCAGAAGAGCAAAAAGCATGGACCTGGGATGGCGGACGTGCGCATTTCGGAAGCGGCACTCAAGGTAGAGGAAGAAGCCGAAGGGCCGGCGCAAGCGCCGCTACCCAATGAAGATGAGTGCAAAGATCGCGAGGAGCGCATGCTGGCGCGCGAGCAGGAAATCAATTCGGAAGAAGTTGACCGAGCCAGCAACTATCTCGATTCCTACCGCGAGCAAAACCTGATAGACGACGAAGAGGTGTCGATGCTGACCGCACTCTACGGTATCGACAGCGATTTAGCTCAAGGCAAGATCAACCTCGAAGAAGCCGAACGCCGCCGCAGCAAAATTGGCAACCGCGAGGCCGTCGACAAAAAACTAGAGCAGGCCGTTACATTTGCCGTGCAATATATAAATGCCTTCGAGGGTTTGCGGCGTCTACCACAAGAGCGCGATGCCGTCTGCCGTCTGCTGATACGACAAAAAGAAAGCGCCATGGCCGAGCGAGGCGACGAAGGACTGCTCGAGCCGCTGATCACAGAATTGGATAGGAACGACGACCTCTTAGAGAGCGCCATAAAGCTATTAGAGCGCCGCGACCACGAAGCGCGCATGCTATCGGCCAACTTACCGCCCTATCGCTATATCACGGGGCAGGGCAAGATCGGCAACTGGCTCATTGAGGAGAGCTTTATAGATGAGCTGCGCACTCTCCAGCGCGAGGAGCTCTCAGTACAGCTCAACTCGGCCGACCAAAACGAGCGCGTGCGCCCGGCCGCCGCCGTGCGCTGCCTCGTCGCCCTCATCAACCAAATGATCAACCCCACGCCGCTGCATATGGCCGTCATACGCCTACATCTTCGCAAGACCATAGCCCGCCTCTACTCGTCTATGCCACAGGCCAAAAACGGTCGCCAAAAAGTCGGCCACTATCTAAAGCAGCGCATGCCGCGCCTCTATCCCGATCTGACGGCAGAAGACCAAGAGCTCATCCATAAGGAGAGCGAGGAGATCATGGCCAATATCGAGGCAGAGCGGGAAGCCGGCGGCGGCGAAGGTGATAAGATGCGCGTCTATCGCGTATGACGAATATTCTAAGGAGACACAAATGAAGAAGACAATGCTGCGAGCACTGGCAGCGACGATGCTAATCTGGACCGGCGGCGCTTCGGCCCAAATGCAAACGACACCGGAGATGGTGATCACGACTTCAGGAATAACGACTCAAGATGCACCTTCTGCACGCGCAGCACTAGACTACCGCTTAGAGATGGCACTCGACCTAGGCCAGGAGCAGCGCGCGCATTTAGAACAGTTGCGCCAAGCGCTACAAGGGCAACTACAGTCCATCCGCACACAGGTCGAAGAGAGACAACTGGGCGAAGAAGAAGTGCGCTGGCAGGTCAAAATGGCGTTGGCAGGGCACCGACAGAGCCGCGCCGCCCTATTAACTGATGAACAAACTAATCGCCTAGAAATGGCCTATAATACGCATGCTCAATCGCGAGGACAGCAACCACCCGGGTTGCCCTTGGCACTTCGATTGAGCGAGGCACAAGAAGAGCAAATGCGCATGCTCTTGTGGAGCCAGAGCCAAGAATGGCGCATTCTACAGGAATCGTCCGTGCCACCGACAGCCGACCAGATCCAAGCGCTGCGCTTAGCGCATAGAGTGGCCTTTGAACACCTATTGAGCAGCAGGCAATTCGAACTCTTACAGCAAATGAAAAATGCGCGCCGCCGTCATTATGGCCTCGAAGAAGAGGAGCCCGTCGACACCCCCACGTTATTAGATGACGCACCGGATACAGGCGAGTAAATGATATGGGACTAACAGCGTGGATGCGCATCGGCCAACCACTCGAGCCCGTCCTCGAAGACTATCAGCGCTGTTTTGACGCTTGGGAAGAGGGCGGCGTACGGGGGCTAGTCGTCGGCCGTTTGCTCTTTGCCGATGCAGACGGACAGGGTACGGTTCCGGCCTTCGAAGGAAAACCAGAAGCCTACCGCGCGCGCGGCATGGAAGCGGGGCAAAGCAGGGAAACAGACGCGAGCAAAGCCGACAAGCTACAGCGCCTATTCGACGAAGCCAAGAAGCGCGGTTGGACCACGATGATCTTCTGCCCCGGGCAAGGCACCACCGTCACGCAGGCACTGACACCCGCAGAAGACCCCTATGGCGCCCAGTATATGGCCGCCGTCTGGGACGAGGTATTCTCGGCCTTTCCACAGGTAGATGGCGGCATTGTCGACGGCTGGACCGAATCTTCGTACGAGCTAGTATTCCACCACGGCAACGCCGTATTCCGTACCCTCTCGCCGCTGGAACTAGAAAAAGCTACCGCGCGCGGATGGGATAGCGCGCGCTTGCAGCGTGGCCTAGCGCATCTGGAAAAGCGCTTTCACAGTTTTACCCCAGCGCACGTAGACTACTATGGTCACTACGGACTGCTGCAAGGGCTAAACCTCTTTGACATTAACGAGGACGCACTGTACTGGCTGCGCTGGCGACGCGAAGATGGGCTCGACGAAGCCAAAGCCGCGCGCACCGAACTCGATAAGCTGTCGCGCCCCTTACTGCTGGGCAACGGGCTGCGCTCCGCCGTATTTTCGGGCATGACGGGCATGGATTTTTGCGCCTGGAACGAGGTGCTCGATTTCCTGCTCGTCAAACACTATTTCTGGCACCGAGGTTTCGACGGGCTCTACGGCACCCTGGCGCGCTGGGTCAAGCAACTGGGTGCCTGGAACCCCGCGCTGAGCGAAGCCCAGTGCTTTGCCGTAGCCAAAGCTTGGCTGGGCATTGAATTGCCCGAAATTACATCGTTGGTAGATATGGACCTGGGATTTCCACAAGCTTTTTTTGATGAGGTCGCCTATACCGAAACGCGGCGCGCCATCGCCGCCTCATCAGCTCAGAAGGTCCTGCCGTGGATCGATACCGGACGTATGCCACACGGCGGCGACCCAATGACGGCAGGCGATTTACAGCGCATACTCAGCGCGAGCCAACGAGCCGGCCTAGAGCATTTTCTCTTTCACAACCACGGCCATTTAACAGCGGCCGAATGGCGGGTTATATCGCGCCTATGTGGTCGCGAATGGAACGAGGATTCCTCGGGGTATTGGCCCCCATCTACCCCTAGGCCAGAAACCTTCTAATAACGCGGCAGAATTTAAAGCCGCCTGCAACGCATAGAAAATGATCATGAATCGGTATAAAAAAAACGCCCAATGCCCCGCGTCCAACGGCTACCATCACACCATTTTCAGTCTATCGATACTCGCTCTATCGTTCTTTTCAAGCGCCTGTAGCAGTGACGACAAAGCACCGATGCAAAGCGTGGAACGCGATAGTTGGCAGATTATCCAGGAGGATGTCCTCGCCAGCAACTGCGTTGGTTGCCATACGGCGGGAACTGCCTTTTCGCGCCAGTCGGATCTAGTCTTGACGCCTGATATAGCCTACGAACAGTTGCTCAATACACCTCCGCATAATTCCGCCGCCCGAGAAGACGGTTTAGTCCGGCTCAGCGACGAAGGCCTGCCGGGGCTTTACAAGAGCTATCTATGGGAGAAGATCTACGCACAGGATCAGCAGCACTTCTATGCCGATCACCCTCAGTACGGGGCGCTGATGCCACTGGGGGGACAGGTGCTTACCAGCGGTCAACTGGCCTTTGTGCGCCAGTGGATCGAAGCCGGCGCACCCGAAGTAGGTGCCGTTGCCGATCCGGCGCTCTTAGCAGACCAGACGCAGTACCAAGTGCCGGTATTTGCGGCGCCACCCGTGCCTGAGAACGGCATTCAACTGCACCTTGGTCCCTTTGACGTAGCAGCCAACTTCGAGCGCGAATTTTTCTACGCCGAAGAGTTGGGCAATACAGAAGATATTTTTGTCGAGGGCTTCGACGTGGCCATGCGCGGGGGATCGCATCACCTACTCGTTTATACGTTCCACCCCAGCACGCCCAGCGCACGCATACCGCAGGCGCAGCAGTTTCGCGAGTTGCGCGATGCCAGCGGCAACTACGTGCTCGACACCGTGGGTTCGATGCTCTTCCACATGCCCATTATCGGCAGCCAATTTCCCTTTATGAGCTATCATTTCCCGCCCGGTATAGCCCTGCGTCTGCCGGCCGGTACGCTGCTCGACCTCAATTCGCACTACGTCAATCGCACGGACGAAACGCTACAGGGCGAAGTCTACGCCAATTTACACCTGGTCGAAGAGAATGAGATCGAACGCGAGGCCCAGATTCTTTTTCTGAACAATCTCGATCTGCGCTTACCCGCGGGCAAGACGACGACTGTCGAACGCGAATTCCGCTTCGCCGAAGATCGCCATATTATCCAACTCATGTCGCACGCGCACGAGCACATGACGGAATTTCGCATCGAAGTGATCGGCGGTGCGCGCGATGGCGAACTGCTCTATATAGCCTACAACTGGGAGCACCCTCCCATCTTGGAGTTGGCCCCACCGCTGCGACTAGAAGCAGGGCAGGGCCTACGCCTTGTAGCGACCTACGACAACTGGACCGATCGAGAGTTGGGATTTGGTTTTCTCAGCGAGGACGAAATGATGATTCTCTATGGTTTCTACTACGAGCCCTAGTCCCCATACAAAACGGTGTTACTCGTATGCCAAACGGCCTCTACTTCAGCACCGCCGCTCGCCTAGCCTTTCCACTGCAGTAAACGCAAACCATTGAGACAGACCAGCACCGTACCGCCTTCGTGACCGAATACGGCCAATGGCAGAGCCAAACCGGGGCCCAACAAGGTCGTCACCATCACGGCGATCGCCCCCAGCGCCAGGCCGAGATTACAGAGTAATATGCGCCGGGCACGGCGACTCAGAGCAAAGGCGTAGGGCAGGGCATGCAATTGGTCGCTCATCAGCACTACGTCGGCCGTTTCCAACGCCACATCCGTGCCAGCAGCCCCCATGGCAATACCTATATCGGCGGCCGCCAGCGCCGGCGCGTCGTTGACGCCGTCGCCGACAAAGGCCACGGGGCCGTATTGCCGCTGTAGATCGCGCACGATATCGAGCTTATCTTCTGGACTCAGCGCCGCACGATAGTCGTCGATGCCCGTCTGAGCGGACACCGCACGCGCGGCGCGCTCGTTATCGCCCGTTAAGAGAACGACTCTTTCTATACCGGCAGCACGTAGACGCGCAATCGTTTCGGCGGCGTTCTCACGTAGCGCATCGGCCATGGCAATGGCGCCCATTATTACCTGCCCACGCTCGACCAGCACAACCGTTTGTCCCGCCTGTTCTAAACGATCGACCGTACGCTGAATCTCTGCGCTCTGATCGACAAAACAAGTAGGGCGTGCAACGCGCACTTCTGCACCGTCGACTACAGCGCTTACTCCCTGCCCCGGCGTGGCGCGAAAGTCACCTATGGGCTCAACGACTAACGAACGCTCAGCTGCCGCTTGTAAAATAGCGCGTGCCAGCGGGTGTTCGGAGTGCGCTTCGACCGCAGCAGCCCATGCCAATAGTGCATTCTCCTCACCGACAAAAGCGACGATCTCCTGCACTTCTGCCTGACCGCGCGTCAGCGTGCCGGTCTTGTCCAGCGCGACGACCTTTGCCGTGGCTAGCTGCTCGACGTGCACCCCACCTTTAAAAAGCACACCGCGGCGCCCCGCTCCAGCGATGGCCGAAAGAATCGTAGCAGGCGTGCTGATAATGAGGGCGCAGGGCGAGGCGGCAACGAGTAAGGTCAGGGCGCGGTAGAGCGCATCGTGCGCCGCTTCGTGCCACAATAATATGGGCAACAAAGCGGCCAGCACGGTCGCGGCGACAACAAAACCCGCATAGTATTTTTCGGCCCTTTCCAAAAAGCGCTGCGTTTGTGCCTTATGATTTTGCGCCTCCTCGACCAAACGCACCAAACGCGCTAAGGCCGATTCGCCCAAGGGACGCGTCACCTCGATATCGAGACTGCCGTGCGCGTTGAGCGTCGCCGCATACACCGCATCGCCAGGGCCTTTGGCAACGGTCATCGATTCACCCGTCAGGGTAGACTCATCGACATCGCTACGGCCCGCTACGACCCGACCATCAAAGGGAATGCGGTCACCCGGCAACACCACGATCTGCTGCCCGACTTCCACCTCTTCCACATCGATCCACTCCAACCCATTACTGTAACGCACGCGCGCCTGCTCGGGATTGAGTTGCATCAGCGACGCGACGGCGCGATGGGTGCGCGCCATGGCATAACTCTGCAGGGCATTGGACAGCGAAAAGAGAAAGAGTAGTACCGCCCCCTCAAAAGGTGCGCCAATCAGGGCGGCACCCAGAGCGGCCAACACCATTAAAAAATCGATATCCAGCGTGCGCTCAAACAACGACTGCAAACTACTCTTGAGACCGTAATAACCACCCGTGATATAGGCGACCGTATAAAATAAGATGGAGATAGAATGCGTCTCACTATACCAACCAAGCAGAGCCGAAACAAAACAAAGGGCGGTAAAAAACACCTCAATCGACAGTTCGGCTACCCAGTTGCGAAAACGATCCACCGACGATTCAAAATCGTCAAACGTGCGGGCAATGGGTGCTGATACGGGCTCAGTCATAGGTAGTTATTAGTTCTTATATGATTTGATATGGTTTTCATACACCCCAATCGATGTTTGTTCCGGCAAACGTCTACATGGCTTTTAAAACAAGTGTTCTGCGAAGAAAATAAATGTATGACATGGCATACTAATTTATTTATTTACAATAGGTTGTATCATATTTTTAATATGGCTAAATGGACCTACAAAGGCAAGAGACGAACAGGCTTATTCGGGAAGGGCGGCGTTTGGCATGCTGGTGCGCGAGACCGCTTAATCTTCCTTGTCTTCTTCCTCCTTCAAAAAGCGATAAAGCCAATCCCGTAATGGCAGATCCACTGCAATTTGGCGGCTGGGTTTCTCCCGGCTATTCATATAGCGGATTAATCGACGGGATCGGTCTCTTTGACGAGGCGCTCACAGAGCGATATCCCGGCCATCATAAGCAATGGGCTGGCCGGGAGCACCACGGCGGTAGAAGCGATGTAGTGGGGGCGGGCAAAGATGGGCACTGAGTTTTCATTTACAGCCGTCACGCCGCAGAGTTGGGACCAGATCAAGGATCGCGAATAACGGCTGGAAGAGCTTCGGGGGCTTCGTCTTTAGCACGACGCGGCCCCCGATCTGCTTGGGTATAAGTGTGGCTATTCGAGGACTTAACCCCTTCAATTAGAAGTCTGCATTGGCGGCATTAAGACGTCTTGACGTTTTAATGCCGCTATACTATCATTTCACTATGGCTAATACAACTAAACGCAGCACCATCTATTTTGATCCTGCGATCCATCGCGCTTTGCGACTAAAGTCTGTAGAAGTGGATCGGTCTATCTCCGATCTAGTCAACGACGCGGTGAAGGGAAGTTTAACTGAGGATGCTGAAGATCTGATCGCCTTCGAAGAACGAGCCACAGAACCCAATCTCTCATTTGAGGAAGTAGTCAAGGACCTCAAGCGCAGTGGCAAAATATAGGGTTCTGATTAAGCCCTCTGCCGCAAGGGAAATCGAGGTTATTTCTCAGAAGAAACAACGGCAGCGCATTGTAGCTAAAATTCGTGCCTTGGAAGATGATCCTCGCCCACAAGGCTGTGAAAAGCTCACTGGATTAGATCGCTATCGAGTGCGCCAGGGAATGTATAGAATCCTCTATGCCATTGAAGATAATGACCTAATCGTGTTCGTCATAAAGGTTGGTCATCGCGGCAGTGTCTACCGATAGTCCAATGGTATCATTGAATTTATGGCGTAAGCGCAGGGCGGGGCCCTCGGTCTATCTTCCGTTATGTGAAGGTAGGCCCAGTTTGTGTTCGGCCAGCGCCTCTTTTAACGTCCGCTGTGATTCGATAAAATAATCGGCCTCCAGCTCAAAGCCGGTGCAGCTAACGCCGAGCTGCGCGCAAGCAGCGGCTGTGTGACCGATGCCCATAAAGGGATCGAGTACAAGCTGAGTGCGTTCGACACCGTGTAACTGTATACACATCTGCGGAATCTTGGCCGGAAAAGTCGCCGGGTGCGGGCGCTGTTTTTCACGGCTCTTGATCGTCTTATAGGGCACAAACCACGTGTTGCCGCGACAGCGTCGATCGGGGCGATTCGCTCCACCAAAACGGGCGATATTACTCTTGTCCTGGTACTCGACGCCGATCGACAAACGGTCCAACTCGACTCGACCACTTTTAGTCAGGTGAAAAATATACTCGTGGCAGTCGTTTATATAACGACCGCTATTGATCGGTTTATAGTGCCCCACCGAAACATTGCCACTGATACCGGGATAACGACCAACATCTTCTTTCTGGATGGCGATGGACTTGATCCAGTGAATCGTATTTTGCAGCGTAAAATGCTCGCGCAGTTCAAAGAGCACCTCAAAAGGCCCCCACGGATCCGTAGGTTTGCCGCCAATATTCAAAAAAAGCGAGCCCTCATCCGAGAGCACATCACTCACCGTCTTACCCCATGCCCCCATCCAGGCAAGATAGTCTTTGCGCCCCATCTTATCGTCGTAGCTTTTATACGCCGTGCCCAAATTATAAGGCGGCGAAGTAACGACAACATCGACAGAGCCCGGCGCAAGCTGCTCCCGCATACCCACGACACAGTCCATATTATAAAGAGCATAACCCCGCTCTCCACACTCCAGCTTAAACTCTCTACTCTCTTCCATAACTCTCTTCTATAGATCTTTCATAGGAATATCTCCAACGCTACTCTCCACCTTACCATCCCAACGCATAACCATCGCGCCGCGGATCAGCTCCCCCCATAAAAGCACCGCTCTCGCGATCGACCATAATACCCTGACCACCGCCAACGCCCGCCGACCAATCACCTAGAAGATTAAACTGATGGCCGCGTTTTTCCAACTCGGCAAACACCTCTGAGGCGATGCGCGTCTCCGCGTCTACGGTATATCCGGGCTGGCCCGTTTTCAAACGCGCCGCCTCAATGGCCGCCTGCACATTCATATCGTGATCAAGCACATTCATAATCATCTGCGGCGTCGTCTGCAAGATGCCGTGCCCGCCGGGCGTGCCGATGAGCAAACGCAGACCGTGCTCGTCCCAAACCTGAGCCGGCGATAGACACATTTCGTTCTTTTTGTTGGGGCCGATCGCATTGGGGCTGGTGGGTTCGAGATCGAACCAGCGCATAAAATTATTGAGCGCAATGCCCGTGCCCGGCACGACCATAGCCGAACCAAAACCCGAACCGAGACTCTGCGTGCACGAGACGGCATTGCCCGCGGCATCAATCGCGTCAAAGTGCGTGGTGCACTCATCCTTCATCCAGCCGGGCGGCTGACCGGGCAACACTTCGCCCGCCGCCTTCTGCGCCGTGTAGCGCTCGCCGCCGGTATACTGCGCCCGTTCCGTTATCAGCACGCGACGCTCAGCGGCATATTCTTCAGAGAGCAATCCTTGTGTAGGCGCATTGGCCAGAGCGGCATACTCGGCACGATCGGCCATACACAGCTTGGTCGTCTCGATAAAGCGATGCAGCGTCTCGGCGCTGTTATGGCCCATGGCGGCCACGTCAAACCCCTCCATGATCTTGAGCGTCTGCAAATACTGTACGGCCTGGCAGGGCGGGGCGGGTGCAAAGATCTGGTAATCGCGATAGCTGATCTGCGCGGGGTCGAGCCAAGCCGTTTGGAAGTTTTGTAGATCGGCCGCCGTTAGCAGGCCGCCACTCTCCTGCACAGAGCGCACGATGCGTTCAGCCAATTCGCCGCGATAAAAAGCATCTGACCCATCGGCGGCCACGCGGCGAAAGGTCTCCGCGAGATCTTTCTGCACGAGAATCTGACCCGGGGCCGGCGCTTCGCCATCTATTAGATAGGTTTCTGCCCCCGTGCCAAATCGACGCAAATCGGCGGCGTTGCCCGCGAAGAACTCGTGATTTTTGACCGTCAGAGCAACGCCTTGTTCGGCGTATTCTATCGCCGGGGCAAAGACGGCGGCCGCATCCATCGAACCATAGCGCGCGAGCGCCTCTAACCAGCCACCACAGGCACCGGGCACCAAATGCGAAAGCGGACCCCGGTCGCGCTTGTCATCGTCGTAGAGCGCAATATCCGTAGCAGCCGGCGTCAGGCCGACATAATCGAGCACTTTGTGCTCTTTGTCGCGGGCGCTATAGATATGCATATAACCCACGCCGCCGATGCCCGACATATAAGGTTCGGCGACATTGAGGGCAGCCGCGATAGCCACGGCGGCATCGATGGCGTTGCCGCCCTGCATCAGAATGCGGAGACCTGCCAGCGAGGCGAGAGGATGACCGGACGCGACCATGCCGCGACAACCCGTAACGGTAGAGCGATGAACCGTGCCGTGCGCAGAAAAAGCCATTGGACGAGAACCCTCCATTCGTGTAGTTTCCCGAGGTGCGAAAATCATACGGCGGTAGCCGCCTAACGTCAAGACAAGGAGACCATGTCCATGAACAAAGTGGACCTGCGCAGCGATACATTGACGCTGCCCACAGATGAGATGAAGGAAGCCATGGCCGCCGCCGAAGTAGGAGACGACGTCTATGGTGAAGACCCCACCGTCCAGCGCTTAGAGGAATTGGCCGCCGAGAAAGTCGGCATGGAGGCCGCCCTCTACGTTCCCTCGGGCACCATGGGCAATACCTGTGCCCTCTTGGCACACGCCAACCACGGCGAGGAAGTAATCTTTGAAGAACGAGCGCACATGTATGTCTGGGAATGTGGTGCCTTCGCCAATATCGCCGGTTTAGCCTCGCGGGCCATAGAAGCTGAGCACGGTATCATCAGCGCAGACCAACTGCGCGAAGCGATTCACGGCTACAACGTACACTTTGCGCCCACCAAACTTGTCTGCATCGAAAATACGCACAACAACTATGCTGGCTCGGCGTGGACACCCGCCGAAGTACAGGCTATTGGCGACGTCTGCAAAGAGAACGAATTAAAACTGCATATGGACGGAGCGCGGCTCTTTAATGCCACCATCGCACACGGCGTTGAGGCATCCGCCTATACTCAGCACATCGATTCAGTGATGTTTTGCGTCTCCAAAGGCCTGAGCGGTCCCGTCGGTTCGCTGCTCTGCGGCAGCCGTGCCTTTGTGGACCGCGCCTACGAAATGCGCAAACGCCTGGGCGGCGCCATGCGCCAGGCCGGTATCATTGCAGCAGCAGGCATTGTCGCCATTGAGAAAATGGTCGAGCGCCTAGCCGAAGACCACGACAACGCGCGCCGTTTGGCCGAGGGGCTGGGAGCGATCGAAGGATTCGCCATCGAGCTGCCACCAGCTGCGACCAATATCCTCAAGGTAGATGTAGAAGCGCTGGGCTGGAGCGCTGAACAACTGGTCAACGCGTGGAAAGAGCGCGGTATTCTCTGCAACCCACGACCACCACACGGAGCGCGCTTAGTGACCCATCGACACATCGGCACAGCCGACGTCGACTACGTATTAGAAGTCACCCGAGAAATGGTTGCGTAGTGGAAATCAATACCCACTTCTACCGAGTTTCACCCATTCGCTCGCACTACCTACCTGTTATGAATTTGTTCTATGTCAGCGGCTCGGACTAATATTTCCCGCCTCTTCGGAATCGCCGCACTCTTACTCTGCGGTATCTCCAGCGCCTGGTACTGGCAGCGCTGGATCCATAGCGAATCGGCTGCCGCCGAGGCCGCCGAAAGCGTTCACGGGCTCAAAGATGCAGAGGGCCGCTGGCTCTATAGCAACAATTTAGCCGGCCAGAACAGCCCCTATCTACTACTGCACGCGCACAACCCAGTCGATTGGTTTCCGTGGGGCGACGAAGCTTTGGCAAAGGCTCGGCGCGAAGACAAACCCATTTTTCTCTCCATCGGTTATTCTACTTGCTACTGGTGCCACGTGATGGAGCGCCTGGTCTTTTCCAACCCCGATATTGCCGCTCAGATGAATGCCCATTTCATCAATATCAAAGTGGACCGCGAAGAACGACCAGACCTAGACCGCATTTATATGACGGCCACCCAGCTTTTAAATCGCCACGGCGGTTGGCCCAATTCCCTCTTTTTAACGCCCGATTTAAAACCTTTTTTCGCCGGCACCTATTTCCCGCCAGAAGACGCGCACGGGCGACCTAGTTTTCCGCGCGTGCTCGAAGTAATGCAGCGCGAATGGAGCGAAAACCGCACGGAAGTCGAGCGCATTGCCGGCGAGTTGGCCGAGGCCATCAGCGAGTTAGAAGCAGGCCAGCAAACGCCGCCGATGCACCCGGACTCCGTGTCCGTAGAGCGCGTATTAGTTTCACTTCGCGGGCGCTATGACGGGCTCAACGGCGGTTTTGGCGGCGCACCGAAATTCCCGCCCTACATACGCCTGAAATTGCTCTTGGCCGATGCTCGGCGCTTAGACGACGAGTTGTTCCGGCGCATCGTACTACACACGCTGGAAGCCATGGCGCAGGGCGGCATAACCGACCAGGTCGGCGGTGGTTTCCACCGCTATGCCACGGACGCTGGCTGGAAAGTGCCGCATTTTGAAAAGATGCTCTATTCTCAAGCCCAACTGACTCAACTCTATGTGCGCGCCTACGCCATAACGGGCCAAGAGCGCTGGCGCCGCGCCGCTAGGCAAATACTGTCCTTTGTCGAACGCGAAATGACGGCGAAAGAGGGGGCATTCTATTCGGCGCTCGACGCCGAGACCGAAGGTGAAGAAGGGCGTTATTACACGTGGACAGAAGACCAACTAGTCGCAGTTCTCGGAGACGATGCTGCACTCTTTATGGAAGTCTACGCGTTAGCACCCATGCCCGAGGGCGAGGCCGGTGTGCTCTATATCGAAAATGCACCGCAAGAGATCGCCTTGGAAATGGGTATAGAAACAGACGAGCTCTACACCCATCTCGACGCTATGCTTATGGCGCTCTACAAAGAGCGCAGGACACGCACTTATCCACTGGTCGACGACAAGGCCATAGCGGCCTGGAATGGCATGATGATCGGCGCCTACGCCTATGCCTATGAGATATTAAAAGAGCCGGCCTACCGACTCGCTGCAGAGCGCGGGGCCGAATTCGTTCTGCAGCATATGCGGCGTAGCGACGGCAGTCTCTTGCGCGTAGAGCGCGCAGGGCAGGCGCGTTACGACGGTTATTTAGACGACTACGCTTTTATGGTAGAGGGGCTTTTGGCTCTCCATCAAGCCACGGGCACAGTGCACTGGTTAAACGAAGCCCAAGCCTTAGCGGACCAGATGCTCGCGCGGTTTTGGGACGACGAGGGCGGTGGATTCTTCTTTTCCCAATCGGCGGCCGACCTCATCGTGCGCAGCAAAAGCGCGCAGGACGGAGCACTACCTTCGGGCAATGCAGTAGCAGTACATGCGCTATTGAGCCTAGCACAGGCGACAAACGAGACTCGCTATAAAGAGCTAGCGCTGCACACGCTCTACGTCTTTGGTGGCATGATGCGCGCGCAACCTGAAGCCTTCGTGCACATGGTCGCCGCCGTTGAGCACCTAGGAGGTACGAGCCGTCTCGATACGGCTGCTGAAATCGTTGCGATTGATTCAATCGTAACAATGCAAGTGCGGCGAATCATACCCAACAGCAAACGCGCAGGCATTGCCGTAGACCTACAGATCCGCGACGGCTGGCATATCAATGCCCAACCCGCACGCGGCGACTTTCTCATCCCCACATCGCTGACGCTGAACGCCGACGCGCCGCTGCAAGAGCTACAATTGCACTACCCGCTCAGCCAAACACTGTTCTTTCCAGCGCTGGAAGAGACCTTAGCCGTTTATAGCGGACAAGTCGCCCTGACGGCCCATTGGCAAAAAACACCCACTGCCCAGGGCGCCCTGCGCCTACTGGTGCAGTATCAAGCGTGTGATGATAGCCGCTGTCTGCCGCCGGCAGAGCTGCGCTATAGCATGCCTTTAGAAGGAGAATAACGGTGCAGATAGAAGAGCTATGCGCATGTGGTATCGAGAAAAATGAAGCCGAAACTCTGCTGCCGCATATCCAAACGGCACTCGCTCTCGACCCCGAGCAGCGTTTCTTGCACCTTACACGCACCGTATTAAAACCGCAACATCCCTTTGCCTTGCACCAACTCCTCTACAAAATGGCCAGTGAAGACGGCGTCGTCTGGGCACCGCAAGCAACAGATATAGAGCGCACACATATCAACGAGTGGATCGGCGAATTAGAGCTGTCTTCGTACGATGAATTATACGCGTGGTCTATCCGCGAGCGCGCAGCGTTCTGGACGAAAACAACCCAACGCCTCGGCATCCGTTTTCGCAAAGAAGCCGAGACCGCGCTCGATACCTCCACCCGCCCAGAGACTGCGCAGTTCTTTGTCGGATCAGAACTCAACATTGCCGAGAGCTGCTTTAACGCCGACAAAAATGCGACGGCCATCACCTACCAGTGCGAAGACGGCAACCTACAGTACATGAGCTATGGTGAACTGCTGCGCATGACCCGCCAGGTCGCGGCTGGCCTCGTAATAATGGGCATCAATGCAGGCGACTCCGTCGCGGTAGACATGCCGATGACAGCCGAGTCCGTGGCCATTTATTTGGGCATTGTCTGGGCTGGCTGTTGCGTGGTGGCCATCGCCGACAGTTTTGCCACCGAAGAGATCGCCACGCGCCTAGAGATAGGCAAGGCCAAGCTCGTCTTTACACAGGATCTCATCGTGCGCAGCAAAAAAGAACTGCCGCTCTACGAACGCCTAGTAGCCGCTGAGGCACCGCGGGCCGTAGTGTTGCCTGGTCGCGGCAAAGAGTTGGCCATCGCGTTGCGCCAAGGCGATATAAGCTGGACTGAGTTTCTGGGCAAAGAAGAAATCGATGCCGTTGTCTGCGGCGGGCAGGAGCACAGCAATACATTATTTTCATCGGGAACGACCGGCACTCCTAAAGCGATACAGTGGAACCATATCACCCCCATAAAATGCGCCGCTGACGGCTATTTTCACCAAGATATTCACCCCGGTGAAGTAGTGGCTTGGCCGACGAGCCTGGGATGGATGATGGGGCCGTGGTTGATTTATGCCAGCCTAGTCAACCGCGCGACGATAGCGCTCTACTACGATGCACCGACGAATCCCGGCTTCGCCCGCTTTGTGCAGGAAGCGGGCGTAACGATGCTCGGCGTTGTGCCCAGTCTCGTCCGCCAGTGGCGTGCTAATAGCACCCTAGACGGACTCGATTGGACCGCCATACGCGCCTATAGCTCGACGGGGGAATGCTCCAACCCCGACGACATGCACTGGTTAATGGCCCAGGCCGCTTACAAACCCGTGATCGAATACTGTGGCGGCACCGAGTTGGCCGGAGGCTATCTCATCGGAACCATGCTACAAGCGGCGAGACCCGCTTGTTTTACCACGCCGACGCTAGGCACGGATATAGCGATTCTGAACGAATGGGGAGGAGCCTGCAACAACGGCGAAGTATTTTTGCGCCCTCCCAGCATAGGTCTATCAACCGAACTGATCAACGGTGACCATCAGGCGGCCTATTACGGCAATACACCGCAGATCGGCGGCCAAACCTTGCGCCGCCACGGCGACCAAGTCGAGCGTATCGGCGCGGGCCATTACCGCGTGCACGGACGCGTGGATGACGCGATGAACTTGGGAGGAATAAAAGTCAGTTCAGCAGAAATTGAGCGCGTGCTCAACGCGATAGAAGGCGTCGAGGAAACGGCGGCGATTGCCGTTGCGCCGAGCAGTGGGGGGCCGAGTCAGCTAGTAGTCTATGCCGTGCTCGCCAACGCCATCGAAGACCTACCTGCCATCTTACAGGAAACGATTCGCCGCCAGCTCAACCCGCTCTTCAAAATAAAAGATGTGATATTGGCAGAGTCGCTGCCGCGCACGGCCTCCAACAAAGTAATGCGCCGCGTGTTGCGCGATCAGTATGCACAGAGGCCTGCATAAAAGCCGTGCGCGCTTACAACAGGACGCTCCTTTTACAGCGACCAATCGTATGCTCGCCACTGAAACTTCCATCCACCTCCCTCCAGACCGCCGTCGCGATAACGGCGCACCCAGTCCTCTATATCGCCAAAGTCTCCGCGGTACCACAAGAGGATACGATTGGCATGGATTATTCTCTTCTGCTCGTCTACTTCGACTTCCGCATTTATAAAAGTAGCGGCAGCCAATTCCAACTGCACTTCGATCTCTTCGGGGGTGTAGACGGCAATCGGCGGGCAGGAGCGAGCACCGCAGTTAAGTGCAAAGTGGATGCGCGCATCAAAAGGCTGCGCAATGCATTTTTTTAGCTGCGGGCGAAAGGTAAGGGCCGGCAACAAACGCGCGGGGTGGCGGCGATTATCGCGCAATAATCCATGTTCAATTTCATCGAGACTCATAGAAACATCCGCTACTTCGAGAAAGCGGCGGCGGAAAAAACCGCGCACTTCTTTGATACTCTTCTCCACGCCCCTATCAATGGCCTGATCAATGACGGCGCCGTTGTAGACATTGATCCAAAAGGGCAGGCGCTGATCTAAGCCTTCGAGTGCATCGGCAGCAACAGCAGCCAATGCGCGGCGAGCGGCATCCACCTGAGTAAGCAGTTCGGCACGAGCGGAAAAGAGCGGTTCTTCGTAGTACCACTCCGCTTTTAGCTCTTTCAACACAAGGGCATATTGCCTCGCCACCGCGTCTGCTTCCATTTAAAAACTCCTGCGATAGCGCATGTGTTTGCTCTCTGGGTTGTCGCGCTGCCAATCTTTCCAACGCGTGCGCATAGATTCGAGCTCTGGCAGCACTTCGTCGGCCAGCGGCCCGGCAATACCCGTGAGCCCGCTCGTTCCCGGCAGCGGATACCACAAAGTTCGCGTTTCGTAATCATAGAGCACAAAGGTGCGGCGATAGGTCCAGCCACTGGGGGCCAAGGTTAGGATGCGTCCATTGAGTTGACGGCTGTACACGGCAGCCAGGTCGACCAATGGTCAGTAGGCCACCGCCGCTTGGATATTGCCAATGCTCTCGTTGACGATCTCATGGCGATTGAGCGGTCTTATCGGGTACGAACGCACCTCGCCTTCTGTGCTAAATCCAATGACTTCGTGTGCGGCCGATTTCGACGGATGGTCGCTATCACCTCGCTCGCTCATATCCGGTTCGTTGATCGGCGGGATGGCATGGCGACCAATGCCGAATTCAAAGCCATAGCGACTGAGGCCATAATGCCCGACGGCGTGGCTTATATCCCAGCGCTCACCGCGGCGGTCGGTGATGACCACCGGGGCACCGCGGCGGTCGGTGACGGCGCCGCGCTCACGCGATCCTTCTGGCGATGGTGCCGATGCACAGCCTGCCCATAGGAGTGCGGCCACTACCAAGCGGTATATCACGATTGATGGTCTCCTGCGCTACGCGGTAAAGTGAAAAAGAAGGTACTACCTCGGCCAAGTGTAGACCGCACGCCTATATGTCCTCCATGCGCTTCTACGATGAGCTTTGAATAAGGCAGGCCAATGCCCGTACTGCCCCCCTTGCGGTTCTTCGCGCGATAGCCCAATGACCATATACCAGCGCAATCATCCGCGTCCATACCTTCACCGCCATCCTCGATTTCCACGCTGATGCACTCTTCTAGTCGCTCAATGCGCACCCCTACCCATGGACTGTATTTGACGGCGTTACCAACTAGGTTATTAAAAACGCGCGCTAAATACGATGTATCGGCATCGGCGCAAAGACCGCGCGGTCGCGTGCTCTCTGCATCAAACTCTTGGCCTTCTAAAAGGAAACGCTCCTGCGGATAGGCCGCCGCCAATTGGGCAAAAGTGTGGCGAGCCATATCGTAGAGATCAACGGCATCGCGTTTGAGGTCGAGCGACCCTGAATAGGCGCGAGAGAATTCTAACCGCTGAGTCAAGCTATCGAGCAGGGCATTGCCCGCATCCATAATACTGCCCACCGTCTCTTTCTGTAACTCGTCGAGCGGGCCGAGCAACCCACTGTGCAACATCTCTGCATTGGGCGTAATGGACATCAGGTGATTCTTAAACTCGTGCTCCATCCCCGCCTCTAACATCGTGCGCAGTTGTTCGTTTTCGACCTGGCGCGTAATGTCGACGAGGTTGAGAAATATCTGTTCGCGATCATCGACAAATGGCGTGTAGGTGTGGCGGTAATAGCGCTCATCATATGCTAGGCGCTCTACCTCCAGCACTTCGTCACCACCGCGTATGCGCTGTAGCTCGTCGGCAAAATTACCGGGGAAAAGCGGCGCTATATCGCGATAAGAAAAACTGCCATCGGTCGAAGCTGCGCCGCCGACTCGTTCCAGTAAAGTCGCCGTCTTATCGTTACCTGGGCAGATGCGGATATCGCCATCGATCATTAGGGCACGGGCCACGTAGTTGGGATTAGAACGTGGGAAATGCGCGAGTTGCCGTATCTGCTCCTGCAGCGACTCTCGCTCGCGACGCAAGCGCATTATCTCGAAATAACGGTCAATTCGAGCATAAATTTCATTGAAATCGGCAGGCAGAGGTTTGGTAATATAGTCAAAGGCTCCAGCGCGCATCGCATCCACTGCATCGACGACTGCCCCGTGTGCGCTAATAATCATTACGCCGATATGGGCATATTCCTCGCACAAGTGCTGCAATAACTCCATGCCATCCATGTTGGGCATACGCAAATCGGTCAGGACTAATTCGATATGTGGATTAGCCGCGAGTTTCTCGAGCGCATCTTTTCCATCGACGGCGAGCTCCACTCGGTAGCGCACGGAAAGAATGTCCTTGAGCATTATACGCAGATCTTCCTCGTCGTCGACGACCAAGATCGCGTGTTCGCACTCCAACATATTATTCCTCTCTCGCATTAGTTTCTCGCGGTAATGTCTGAGGCGACGAAGGCCAACTCGGCACGGAAAAAGTAAAACGGCTACCCCGTCCGACCCCGGGTGACTCGGCGCGTATCCAACCTCCGTGCTCGTGTACGATATGCCGAGCGATGGACAGGCCGATACCGGTTCCCAGTTTGCGCGCATCCGAATCGCCAGCCTGCTGATAGAGCTCGAATATCTGCTCCAATTCATCCGCGCTTATGCCATCCCCACTATCGCTGATGGAAATGACAAGCTCTTGTTCCCGAGTGTGAACCTCGACCTCGACGCCTTCTCCCTCATCGGTGAATTTGACGGCATTATTGAGCAAATTATCAAAGACTTGTGCCAGGCGATCGCCATCGACGACCGCCCATAGATCACCTTCTATAAACTCTCCCACACAGCGAATATCGAAGTCCTTTTCGCGCGCGCGCTCGGCGTGATTGGCAACAACATCGCGCAGAATAGGCGCAATATTGGTTTTGGCCTGGTGCATTTCCAACGCCTTGCCCTGGTCAATGCGCGAGAAATCGAGCAGTTCATCTACCAGGCGAATCAGGCGGAGGATACTGCGATCCATACGTTCGACACGCTGACGCACCTGCAGTATGGTGCCGCGCTGATCTTCTGATAACGAATCGACAAATTGATCCGTGAGAAATATCTGGTTGATGATGCGATTAAAACCATCGAGCGACGCCAGCGGCGATTTAAGCTCGTGTGAAACAATGGAGAGCAAACGCGATTTATATGTATTGAGTCGCTCTAGCTCCGCGTTCTGTCCTTCGAGCCGGGCCTCGGATATTTCGAGCTTGGCTGTGCGCGCGTAGATCTGTTCCTGCAGATTGTCGGTAGCCGAACGCAAGCGGTCGACCATAGTACCAAAAGAGAAGTATAAGCGGCCGATCTCGTCATTTACCACGCTCCAATCTTGATCATCACCCACAACGGGGCGATCCAACTCGCCGTCGGCGACGCGACGAGCGGCGCGTTCGAGTCCGAGGATGGGCCGAACGATCGTGCGCTGCGTGACGAATAGTGTCAGCAACAAACTAAAACTGATAATCGCTAGACCCCAGCCAATAAAGCGGTTACGCAAATCAGCCGTGGGTGCCATTATGCTGTCGACCGGGGCATCGAGCACTACGGCCCAATAGTTCACCACATCGTCGGGATTATAAAAAATACGCCCGTAGCTATGCATACAGAGCATGCCATTATCGTGATCGTGACCATCGAGTTCGCAGGCGGCGTACGCACTCTGTTCGGCATTTGAGTTCAGGTGTTCGGAAAGCACGGGATGTAAATCGCGCAGGTTCGCATCGCCATAGGGCGGATCGCGATCGGAATGATAGAAGACTCTACCCAGTTGGTCCACGAGCATGGACTCACCGCCCGGCAGTGGGTTAGTGACGTAGTCAAATATGGCATCGGGAGCAAAGCGCATAGTCAATACGCCGGCGCGCCCTCCATCGGCATCAAAGATCGGGGTCGAAATCCATAGGGCATAACCACCTTCAATGGTCGGTGGCGATATATATACTTGCTGTGCAGCAAGGCCATTGGCAGCGAGGAAATAGGGCTGTGCCGACTGGTCCTTAAGTTCGGAGGTCGGCAGAACTCGACGGGAGCCACCGACAGAACTGATATGCACCAATTCGCGCCCCTCTACATCGACAAAAACTAGGTCGAGGCAGTGAGGACGCATCTCTGCTACGGAGAGAAAATGCTCCTGCAGTTGATTGATCCACATCTCGTAGAGACCCTGGGCCTCGTCATAACTAGCCGACATACTGCGCACGCGCACCACGGATCCTATCGGCGGCAGACGTGCAAGAATAAGCAACGCAGATACTTCGCCGCGGATATAGTCTGTCACCTGACGCGAAACGTGCTCAGCCTGCATGAGGAACCGCTCCTCAGCCAGACGACGCAGCACATCCTGGCTCTGGTAATAAGCGAGCGTACCGAGCACGAGCATCGCCATCAACTGCAGCCCCCCTAAATGCAGTAGAGCTTTCGTTTTAAAGGAGAGGAAAGAAGCGTGCAGTTTCATAGTAGACCCCTGGTGCAAATAAATAGCGATATAGCCATTAGATATATAAAGGGCTACAGAAGTTGCAATCTGTGAAATTTTTACATTTTCACAGATTACCAGCAAGCGCACAAGCCGCTATAGCTTGCGATTTATAGCAGGATTTTAGAAAAAACTAACGCGAGGAGAGGTGAATAAGACCTTATTTGCTCTCGTCCGGCGCATCAACTATGGATTGTAGCGCGCTCAGATCGAGTAAGTAGATACTTTTGCGGGAGGAGCGGATCCAGTCCATCTCGCGATAGCTCCCCATGACTTTAGAAACCATTTCACGGCTAGACCCAACCAAGCGGGCCAAATCGTCGTGGGTTATCGTCAGCCCCAGTGAGCGGCTGCCGTCGTCGTTATCACTGCCATAGTCGGCCGCCAATTGCAGCAGTAAAGTGGCAAGGCGCTGCTTGACTGATTTAGTCATAATTTCTGCCAGGCGCTGCTGTAGACGGGCGATGCGCAGCCAGGAGGATTTTGTCACGCGATAGGCCATTTCAGGATAGCGGTTGAGCAGACTTTCCATCTGCTCATGCGTCATGCGACAGAGCACCGTTGGTTTTAGGGCTACGACGCTCTCGCCGTACTCGTCGTTCCCCCTTCACCGAGCGATCCAAAAAGATCTCCCGCCCCCAAGAGCATGACGGTAGCATCCTTACCCCCGGCATCGCCGTATGTCAGACTGACGAGTCCTTTCTTTATCATCCAAATGGCGCGGTCTTCTTGGTGGGCAGATAAGATGCGCTCCTGCGGCTCGAGCTTGATCATAACGGTCATCTCTCCCAACTCGCGCATTTCTCGTTCGCTGATGCCGGCAAAGAGTGGGCAGTGATGCAGGTGCCATATTTTTTCGTCGACCGTGGAGGAAGCTATCGCAAATACCCATAGTATAAGAGGGACGCACGGCGCGTTTCACAAGGTTATAGTCACGCCCGATAGCTAAGTATCCAATCCGCCAGTGCTTTGTCAAGTAGGTGTTTTTTAGGCTGCCGTCTCTCACCCAATCTATTTCGAGTCCTATATAAGGTGAAAAGTTCACTGAACCACGCTATAGCAACACCTAAGTTGTGATTATTATGGGGATTGCAATAAAGAGACGCATGGCACCACCCACTGTGAAACGCCGCCGCTATAATTTGCATCTAAGAATAATAACAGCGGGCCGACACCGTTGTTAGCACATGCTATGCCCAATAAACAAATGGAGTTGGAGTTTGCACAAAGAGACAAGACATACAGGTACACTGCTGGGAACGACTTTTCCCAAGGAGAATCTAATGAGATACGCCATTGTGCTATTGGTCTTGGCCACCGCGATCCCCGCCACCGCCGGCAACTATGACAGTCCGGAATTTCTGACGAGTTACCTCGTCTCAGGTGGCCCCCCAAAAGATGGCATTCCCGCGCTGACCAACCCCAATTTTGTCAATCCAGACCAAGTCGGCTATCTGGCCGAAGACGATCTCGTTCTCGGGCTGGTATTCGACGGCAAAGCCCGGGCCTACCCACACAATATAGGCTGGTGGAACGAGATAATTAACGATCGCATCGGCGACCGCTCCATTGCGGTGTCGCTGTGTCCTCTGACGGGCACCGGGCAAGTCTTTAACGCCACCGACGTCGACGGCTCGCAGATCGAATTTGGCGTTTCGGGCCTGCTAATCAATAGCAACCTCGTCATGTACGATCGCCGCGATGGTGTCACGCTCTACCCGCAAATGATCTATACCTCTATCAACGGCGACAACCCGGGGCAACGTTTAGAGCTGTTGCCGGTGGTAGAAACGACTTGGGCCATGTGGAAAAAGATGTACCCCAATACGACCGTTATTGAAGCGGGCACTGGCTGGGAGCGCTATTTGGGGGACAGGCCCGCCTATAACGAGAAATCCTACGAGACCTACCCCTATTTCAGCTCCCGCCTCGGCGACTACCGCACCAGCAACGAGTATTTGATCTTTCCGCCTTCTACGTCCGGCCTCGATACGCGCTTTGCTATAAAAGACGTGGTCTTAGGAGTGTGCAATGACGAACAAACCAAGGCCTATCCGTTCCTTGACATGCCCGACGGAGCCGTTATCAACGATTTTGTTGGCGACGACCTCATGGTCGTGGTCTACGATGCAGATTCGCGCACGGCATTGGCATATTTTAGCGAATTAGACGGAGAATTATTGAGCTTTTACGCCGTTGAGCCCACGGGTGAACTTCCCATTGAATTGGTCGATATAGAAACGGGGACGCGCTGGAATATGCTCGGAGAGGCAGTCCAAGGTCCCCTCAAAGGTAAGCGCCTACGCCAAGTACCCACCTACAACTCGATGTGGTTTGCCTGGGCTGCCTATTGGCCCGAAACCGAAGTATGGCAGGGCGAGGGAATCGTCGATCCCGCGGAAATAGCCAATACGGCCGTCGAGGAAACGGCGAGTCTTCCGAGCAATTTCGGTTTGGCGCAGAATTTCCCCAACCCCTTCAACCCAGAGACGCAAATTCGCTACCAACTACCGGCAGGTGGGCAAGTGCAGCTATCCATATACAACAGCGCTGGGCAGCTAGTGCGTTCCCTAGTGGACGGCTTTCAGAGCAGCGGTTTGTATATCGCGCGTTGGGACGGGCGCGATGCCGGCGGGCAGGCCGTAGCCAGCGGCAACTACATCTACCGCCTGCAGATGCCAGGTCGAGAACTGAGCCTAACGCGCACCATGAGCTTAGTGCAATAGAACGCGCCTAGCGCAACAGCCAGTCAAGAGCATAGGAAGAAGACGATCTACACTCTATTTAAATAGCGCTCGACCTTGTAGTCGAGCGCTGTCTTTTTATGTTCTGCTCGGTATAAACCACCCGATAGAAAGGTTCGACCATGGGTTTGATCGCGCGTTACACGCATTGGCTGCACGGGCGCTGGCCGGCGGGCACCGTGGAAAAGCTACCGCAGGTAGACGAGAACGGCGTTAGCAATATACCGGGGCTCTATGTAGTCGGCGACCTAACGGGCATCCCCCTGCTCAAATTTTCGGCAGATACCGGCGCGCGCGCCGTACTCCACATAGCGGCCGACACGCGTTTCCAGCAGATGCGCAAAGAAAGTGACCAAGAGACTATAGATATCGCCATTATCGGCGCCGGCGTCTCGGGCATGTCGGCGGCATTAGAGGCGCGTGCAGCAGGGCTGTCCTTTGTCGTAATCGAAGCGACCGAACCGTTTTCTACGCTGGTCAATTTCCCCAAGGGCAAACCCATCTATACCTATCCGACCGATATGGAACCAGCGGGGCAAATTCGCTTTAGAGCCGAGGTCAAAGAACCGCTCTTAGCCGAGTTGAAAGCGCAGACGCTAGGAAATGGCATAGAACCACTGGCCGCCCACGTCGAGCGCATTGAACAACGCGGCGAGGCCTTTGAGGTGGTCATACCTAAAGGGGACGATATAAAAGCTCGACGCGTCGTAGTCGGCATCGGCCGCTCGGGCAATTTTCGCAAATTAGGCGTGCCCGGCGAAGAAATGGACAAGGTCTACAATCGCCTGCACGACCCCGTAGATTTCTGCGACAAAGATGTGCTGATCGTCGGCGGCGGCGATAGCGCCTTAGAGACGGCCATTGCCATCGCCCAATGCGGCGGGCGCGCGACCCTATCCTACCGCAAACCAGAATTTTCCCGCCCCAAACCCGGCAATATCGAAAAACTAGAAAAACTCGCGGCCGACCCCATCGCCGACGTCGGCATAGATACCCCTTTTTCAGAACGCGTAACGACGAGTAGCGGCCACTTTATGGAAGAGGGGCGCAAACCGGGGTCCATCCGCCAGATGATGGCCAGCCAAATACAGCGCATTGACACCGAGAGCGCCGTCGTCAAAGATGCCGATGGCCAAGAGCACGTTTTGACCAACGACGCCGTGTTCTCCATGATCGGCCGCGAGGCACCGCTGGGGTTTTTCCGCCGCAGCGGCGTGCGTATCTCCGGCGAAATGGACGGACGCCAGTGGACCTTCTTTACTTTGTTTTCCGCGCTCTGCTTCTTCCTCTACAATTGGAAAGCCGGCGGCGACCTGACCAACGTATTTAAAGAGGCGCACTGGTTCCCATTTAACGTGCCCGATGCCATGCAGGCCCTTGCGGCACAGGCGAGCGACCTATCGACCCTACTCGGAGTCCTGACTTTTAATTTGGGCAAGCCAGGCTTCTGGTACTCTTTGCTCTACTCCGCGCTGGTCATCGGCTTTGGCGTGCGCCGGGTGCGGCGGCGCCAAACACCCTATGTAAAATGGCAGACGCTTTCTTTGATCGTATTCCAGGTCGTGCCGCTCTTTTTGCTACCCTATATTCTCCTGCCTTATCTGGGCCACAACGGGCTCTTCGACAGCGGCTGGCTCAAAGGGGTAGCCGACGCGCTTTTTCCCGAGGTCAACTACGACCACGGCCGCGAATACTGGCGCGCGTTTGGCCTCGTCCTAGCCTGGCCGCTCTTCGTATGGAATGCTTTTAGTGGCGAGCCGATGGGCTGGTGGCTGGCGATTTCCTTTGTGCAGACCTTTGTCTTTATCCCGCTAATCGTCTACTTCTGGGGCAAAGGCGCCTATTGTGGTTGGATCTGCTCATGCGGAGCGCTAGCCGAAACATTGGGCGATACCCATCGCCACAAAATGCCCCACGGAGCCAATTGGAACAAAGCCAATATGATAGGGCAGGTGATTTTGTTCTTGTGTTTTGTGATGCTTTTGGGACGCGTAGTTTCGTGGGTTGCCCCACAGAGCGCCGCCGGTGATTTATTCCGCCAACTCTACGAGGGTATGCTCTACGGCTGGCAAATCGCCGGTATCCAGCTCAACTACCGCTGGAGCATTGATCTGATGTTAGCGGGCGTAGTGGGGTATGGCGCTTATTTTTGGTACAGCGGGCGCGTCTGGTGTCGGTTTGCCTGTCCTTTGGCAGCACTGATGCATATCTATGCGCGCTTTAGCCGCTTTAGAATTCTATCCGAAAAGAAGAAGTGTATTTCCTGCAATGTCTGCACATCCGTATGCCATCAGGGCATCGATGTTATGAACTTCGCCAACAAAGGGCTGCCCATGGCCGACCCCGAATGCGTGCGCTGCAGCGCCTGCGTACAATCGTGCCCGACAGGAGTACTCGCCTTCGGTCAGGTAAATCCCCAGAGCGGTGCCGTGCTTAAAATAGATACTTTAGCCGCATCGCCCGTGCGCATGCGAGAAGAGAAATAAACGGCAGAGCGGTCTCTATTTTTTGTTATTCGAGCCCTTTGCCACATCGCCCGTGCGCTCTTTTAACGCCTTTTGCAAGCGTTCACAGGCCGTTTTTAAAACCTTGATCCGCGCGAAGTGCTTGTCGTTGCCCTCGACCAAGGTCCAAGGAGCAATCCCCGTGCTAGTCAGCGTCACCATATCGTTGACGGACTCCTCGTATTCAGCCCACTTCTCGCGATTGCGCCAATCCTCATCCGTTATTTTCCAGCGTTTATAGGGCGTGTTCTCGCGCGCTTTAAAGCGCTGTAGTTGTTCCTCTTTACTGATATGGATCCAGTATTTAAGCACGACGGCACCGCGCTCGACTAACTGCTCCTCAAAATCGTTGATCTCAGCATAGGCCCGCTTCCACTCCGCTTCTGAGGCGAATGCTTCAATGCGCTCGACCAACACTCTGCCATACCAACTGCGATCAAAGAGCGTGACACGACCGGCGCGCGGCAAATGCCGCCAAAAGCGCCAGAGATAGTGACGCGCCTTTTCCTCGTCGGTGGGGGCGGCAATGGGAATGACCTTATAACTATGCGCATCAAGCGCAGCGACGAGTCGGCGGATAGCCCCCCCTTTACCGGCGGCATCCGCGCCCTCAAAAACGAGAATTGTAGAAAGCCCCTGTCGCCGTGCTTCTAGCGTAAGTTGGTTGAGACGCCCCTGATACTTTTCGAGAAGGAGACTATACTCTTTTTTTGCACACTTCTGCTGCATATCGAGCTTGCTGAGCACATTGGGACCCCGCGTGCTGCTGGCACCGAGAAAAGGGATCGTAGCGCATGTCACACTATCGCTATTTTGCAGTTTGTCCGTTAGCGCATCACGCACCACGCCAGCTACGGTTAGGGTGCGATACTTGTGATCTTCTCCCTCCACAATATTCCAAGCGGCCGCGGCTGTATTGGTTTTGTGCACCAGACGATCGGAGGCAACCTCAAACTGGTCGTACATCTTCCAGTTCTCCTTTTCGCGCTCGGTCACCCGCCAACGCGTTAGCGGATCCTTTTCGAGATCGTTTAGGCGCTTCTTCTGCGCTTTCTTGCCCAAATGCATCCAAAACTTCAGGATGAGCGCCCCGTCGTCGACCAGCTCTTTTTCGAAGGCGGCAATGCGATTGAGATCGCGATCATAGGCACCTACGTCCGAGCGCCCATACACTCGATCGAGCATCGGACGCGAATACCAAGCGCTTAGGTAAATACCAATATCGCCCTTGGGAGGTAATTCCAACCAATATCGCCAATACTCAGGACGGTCGCGTTCGTCTTCCGTTGGCCGACCAAAGGCATGGGTAGCCATGCCGCGTGGGTCCATCCACTCGTTGAGGGTATTAGCGGTCTCACTCTTACCGGCGCCATCGACTCCACCGAATACAATAATTACTTGGAAGCGCTTGTCGCGACGCAGTTGCTGCTGGACTTTGAGAAGCTCCGTGCGCAGGATTGGAACCTGCTCTTTAAAGTGCGAACGCGAAACTTTGCGCCCGAGTTCTGCTGTCTCAAACATATAAATCTCCACCCAGAATGAGGCATGTAAGAATAAAGCCGATACATAAAGTAGACATCTTAAATCTAACGAGTTTACGCGTATCCTGCGGGCCACTTGAATTGCATTTACTTTGTTTGCATAGCTCAGCGGGAAGACGTATCTTTTTCTATTCGAGTCCGTTCGCCACACGGCAGCTAAATCGGCGAACTCCTCGAGTTCGACAGGAGCTAAGACCATGAAAGTACTCGTAGTAGACGATTCCCCCACGATGCGCCGCATTGTGGTGCAAATGCTCAAGCGCCTCGGCTATAGTGATATAACAGAGGCTGATCACGGCAAAGATGCCCTCGAGCGCATGCAGGCAGAAGGTGATTTCGAACTCCTGCTTACTGACTGGAATATGCCCATAATGAATGGCCTAGAGCTGGTCAAAATTGTGCGAGCAGATCCGCAGTTTGAAGGTCTGCCCATTCTCATGGTAACTACGCGCAATATGAAGCAGGATATCGTCGCGGCCATGCGCGCAGGCGTCAATAATTACGTGACCAAACCCTTTGATCCCAAAACGATCAAAGAAAAAATCGACAAAGTACTCAACGCAGTCCAGTAGTTGATACAACCCGGTCCCGCTTGTGCGGTACACCGGTTCCTGTCTCTGGATATTTATGGCTGGCATCAAAGACCATCTGGACAAACTAAGAACGCGCATAGAGGCCCAAAATGGCACCGTGCTCGACGTCGTCGAAGGGGAAGTCGAATTAGATGACGTCGATGCTAATGGTAATCCACGCAAAGGCCCCGTGCTCGTTCTACATAGCATCGAAGCAGGCGCCCAGCTTAGATTAGCCCATCCGCGCCCCGTAACAGTGCTTGGCTCGCTCAGCGGGCAGGTATTTGGCGCCTATCGCGTTAAAGCAGGCAATCTACTTAGCGGCCGCCTCGAAGGATGTCGCCACGTTGAGATTGTGCACAATATGGGCAGCAAGGGGACGACCAACGAAGATTCGTGGATCGTCTTTGAGGCGACGAGCGACCCGGGCTTCTTCGACCAGGCACAGCACGGCCTAGAGCGCCTAAAAAAACTCGATCAACAGCAAATCCCCCAGCGCGAAGCTACGGCGCGGAGCATTTTAATGCGCGGGCTCAAAGACGTGCCCTACCACATTCGCGTAACGGTCGGCACGGGCAAAAAGCAAGCCGTCGTCTTCGCGCCATCGCCCAATGGCCAAAGCATCAAACTAGATCTGATGACGTTACTTAGGCATTTAATACCGCGGGCTGAGAACCTCAAGGATAACGCAGAGGCCAAAAAGGACGAGATCTTTCGCTTTAAAGCCGCTCTCGACGAAACGATTACCGCAAGTTTGCGCCAAGCCAATAGCGGCGGTATCGGCGCCAACCTGCGCAAGACGCGCGGAGATGACGTCTATCTGCCCCAAGTTGAACTCATCGCTGAATACCTGCTGCCCAAATTGCTCAAGATCTGGCTAAAGGCCAGCGAGGCCTATGTCCAACGCGTCGTCGACCGCTTGGCCGACGCGCCGATGATCCTCAAAGTCGATGGCCAGCTCGCTCCTTTTTTCCAAGTCGAGTATCCGCGCTGGAAGTTCCATGTGACAGGCGGGCGAATCGAACCCGAAAAGATCGCCGACTGCAATATTGCCTGCCAATTGGGCGACGAGCAGAAAAAAACCATGAGTTTGACCTATACGTATGTCGGCGGCGACGACTGGATAACGGTAACCAAGGTGATAGACCTCGAAGAAGGCAAAGCCTGCAAATTAATCTTGCAAAATGGCAATGTCTTTCTCACGGAAACGAGCAATCACCTCTTTGGCCCCGAGTTGAAGGAAGAAGAGGCCTAAACTCCTATTTATATTTGATTATGCAGTAGTGAGACAATTATAGCACCTACCGAAGCGTCGACTTTTTCAATTGAGGTCGGCGTTTTTTTGTCATACTATTGCCATTGCTTTTTAGACCTTATTGAGTAATTAAAATACAGGCTATGTCGGCCCGTACCATATGGATATAGATATTTTTAGAAGGACTCTTTTAGAAAAGATACGCGCGGCCGCCGCCGCCAAACCGCAATCGACACCCACAACTATCCCCTCTACTGCGGACCATCCCCCATAATTAGCCCCATCCACCTGTAATGGCAATCTGAACCCCGCCAAGGCGGACACGGCGACATCGATATCGTGCTGATCGGCACTTCAACCGGCGACCCCAATGCACTGCAGACCATTATCTCCGCCCTGCCGGGCGACCAGCATTTGCTCTTGCGGCAGGTTGGCCAGGTCGGCCTAAGTAAAGAGCCGACGGAGAGTCTACATTGCCCCTCGGTCGACGTATTGATGCATTCAGGAGCTGAAATAT
>JBLHGI010000009.1:0-37977 GCA_047616505.1 Planctomycetota bacterium | reverse complement strand
AAATCGGGCCCGCGTTGAGGGCATGAGTACCCTGCTTGGGCAGAAGATGAGCGCTGGCCAGCGGCTGCGTCTGAACGTACTGATTGCCAATGAGCGGGTGCGGGCCGGCGATACCCGTAAAGGCATCGAGGATCTGGAGAACGCCCTAGCCACAATGGAGGCGGGCGAAGTGGCGGCGACCGAGGAGAGCTTCTTCGCCTTGCACGACAACCTCGGGATTGCCTGGCTGCGTTTGGGAGAACAGGAGAACTGTCTTAAAAACCATACCACGGACTCCTGCTTAATGCCGATACGCGGGGAGGGGGTGCACACTTTAATGGAGGGGTCCCGCCGCGCTATTGAGCACTACCGAGCCAACTTGGAACAGCAGCCGGACGATCTGGGAACCCGGTGGTTGTTGAATTTGGCCTACATGACTCTGGGAGAATACCCGGATGGAGTGCCGGAGAGATGGCGAATTTCCCCAAGCGTGTTTGCAGAAGAAGAAAGTGGAATCCGCCGTTTCCGCGATGTGGCACCGGCGGCCGGAGTCGATGCAGTGGGACTGTCGGGAGGCAGTGCGGTGGAAGATTTTGACGGCGACGGTTTGCTCGACATCGTCGTCTCCTCCTCGGGGCTGCACGATCCACTGCGCTACTTTCACAACGAGGGCAACGGGACCTTTGCCGAGGCCACTATTCTGGCGGGGCTGGCCGGGCAGATCGGAGGGCTCAATCTGGAGCAAGCCGATTACGACAATGATGGCGATGTCGATTTACTCGTGCTGCGCGGTGCTTGGATGAGCGAAGAGGGTAACATGCCCAATTCCCTATTGCGCAATGAAGGAGACGGCACTTTCACCGATGTGACGCGGCGGTCCGGACTGTTTACCCTGCACCCGACCCAAGTTGCAGCCTTTGCCGATTACGACAACGACGGCTGGCTCGACCTCTATATTGGCAACGAATCTAGTAAAATTCCCCACCCATGCCAGCTGTTTCGCAACCAAGGAGATGGTACCTTTGTCGACGTGGCAGAGAGGGTCGGTCTTAATCATGTTGGTTATGTCAAGGGTGCCGCCTGGGGGGATGTGGACAACGACGGTTTAATCGATCTCTACGTGTCTCAGTTCTATCAAGATAATATTCTCTATCGCAATTTGGGCAACAAGCCGGAGGGTTGGCGCTTTGAGGCCAAGACCGGAGTACCGGGGCCGACCGAAAGCTTTCCAACCTGGTTCTGGGATTACGACAACGACGGTTGGCTCGATTTGTTTGCCGGTGGGTACAAGATTGACGACCTGGGTGACATTGCCCGCGCTTACCTAGGGGAGGATTTTACTTCTGATCACAGTCGAGTTTATCACAATGACGGAGATGGCACCTTTACCGAGACAACAGAAGCTCTGGGAGTAGTGGACCGGGTTCTCCTCGCGATGGGGGCCAACTATGGCGACTTAGATAACGACGGCTTCCCAGACTGTTATATCGGCACTGGGATTCCCGATTTGCGCTCTCTGACGCCGAATCGCATGTTGCGCAATCAGGGCGGCACCAGATTTCAGGACGTTACAACAACAGGGGGCTTCGGCAATGTGCAGAAGGGGCACGGCGTGTCTTTTGCAGACCTAGATAACGATGGAGACTTGGATATCTTCCAGGTGATGGGCGGCGCCTTTGAAGGCGACCTCTATCAAAACGTGCTCTACGAGAACCCGGGACACGGACACCGGTGGTTACGGCTGTACCCCCAGGGGGTAGAGTCAAATCGGGGTGCCGTTGGTGGTAGGGTGCGGGTGCGGGTGCGGCGCTCCGATGGCAGTAGCCGCGATATCCACCAGCTTATCGGTACTGGCGGTAGTTTTGGCGCTAATCCACTGACACCCAACATCGGCCTAGGCGATGCAGTAGCCCTGGAATTTGTCGAACTTACTTGGCCGGCGACTAACCAATCTCAGCGCTGGCAGGGACTGGAACTCGACCGAGCCTACGTCCTGCGCGAGGGTGAGCCACAGGCCTCTATCGTGGAATTGCCGAGTTTCCGCTTTGCCGCCACCCATCATTCAGATGGTGGGCATAGCCCCTTGCACGGCAAATAAAAAATATGAGTACAAAACTACGTGCCTTTATTCCCCAGGGCCGCTTCGGCGATCCAAGCGAACTAACCCGGACAGCTCGGTAATGTTCTCCTGGCCCTCCAATAACATCGTTCACAGCGGCGTGCTGATGGCTCTCCTATTGACCGTTCTCGCCTGTCAATATCCATCTCCCGCTCTTGCTGATACCAGCGAAGCCTTGGGGGACCAGTTGATGGGAGAAGGACGCTATCGCTTGGCAGTAGAGGCCTACGAACTCGCGGTGCACAAACAAAATAAGTCGCCAGACAGGCAGAGAAAACTAGCCGCCGCCTATGTCAAAGACGAGCAGTTAACCCAGGCGGTTGCAGCGTATGAGCGGGCCATCTCTCTACGGGCAGACTACGCCAAAGCGCGAACCGAGTTGGCTATACTGCTAACTCGTCTCGACCGCCACGACGAGGCGGTGGCCATACTCGAAAAGGCAGTTGAACTCAGTCCCGACTATCCCTGGGCCCATATGTCATTGGGGCTGCTCTACTTCAGCAAGGGGCGTTACGACGCGGCAATAACGGCCTATCGCCGCGCCATCAAAGCGCTACCCAACTACGGTGAGGCGTGGTACAATCTCGGCGAAGTACAGCGCAAAAAAAACAACTACGACGCGGCGGAACAGGCCTACCGCCAGGCCATCAGAGCCGATTCGACAGTGGCCAAATATCGCAACGGGCTGGCCACCAGCTACTATCGCCGCCGCGATTACACCGCCGCCGCCGCCGAGCTAATGCGCGCCGTACAACTAGATTCACTCTACGCCCGCGCGCGCTTTAACTTGGGCAACGCCCTATTGCGCAGTGGCAAACCGGATGAAGGACGGCGTCAATTGGATCTTTACCGACGCCTCGATGAAGAGGAGCGAGAGATCTTTGCGTTGAAAAACACCTTGCTCATAACACCCGACAAGGCCGAACTCTATCACGATATAGGCCGAGCCTACGCGCGGCGAGGCCAGCACGACCAGGCCCGAATTCACTATCTCCAGGCCATCACCCGCGACTCTTCATTCGCCCCCTCATACCACAATCTGGGCAATACCCACCTGCGGCAAGGACAGATCAACAAAGCCATTGGGCTATTCCATCGCGCACTGCGAGCAGACTCCACCTACGTACTATCCCACTTAGCCCTCGGCAACGCATACATGCGAACCAGACAAGCCACACAGGCGCTGGCAAGCTATCGCCGCGGCCTGCAGATCGACCCCAACAATGCCCAGCTCAGACGCAACGCCGCGATGGTACAACAGATCCTCGCCGCAGCTAAAAAGCCGGACTAACTAGGTCGCGCAGCGTTGCATATCGCTGACCACATCCCAGGATTGTCCTCTTTCCCAAAGAAACCCCGACAGACATGCGGACATCAGTTAAACAAATGGCTACAAAATCTCCCCTATACTCATTATATATCATCTGCCTGCTCTCGTTGGGCGCCATACCAACCGCAGCTTCGGTGCCCCAATTTGTCGAGGTCACCCGCGAGGCAGGCATCGATTTTCGTTATATAAACGGCGCGAGCGGAGCAAAATACATGGTAGAAGCCGTGGGCTCCGGAGCCGCCTTTTTCGATGGGGACGGGGACGGTTTTCTCGATCTCTATATCGTCAATGGAGCCGCGCTGCCCGGCTATGCGGGAGCGACGGGACCCAATGCCTATTATCGCAACCAAGGCGATGGCACTTTCACCGACCGCAGCGCCGAGTCCGGAACGGGAGATGAGGCCTTTGGCATGGGGGCAGCCGTTGGCGACGTCGATGGAGACGGAGACTCGGACCTCTACGTGACCAACTACGGTCCAAACCGGCTCTATCTGAACAACGGACAAGGTATCTTCACCGATATCGCCGCCGCTAGCGGCGTAGCAGATCCGGGCTGGGGCACACACGCTGCCTTTGCCGACTATGATCGCGACGGCGATTTGGATCTCTACGTAGCCAACTATATGAAATTTGACCCGGCGAAAAACATAGAGTGTTCCGCCGGCGAGGCGCGGTCCTATTGTGGCCCGACTACCTATCCGGGCCAGTCCGGCGTGCTCTACCGCAACGACGGCGGACTGACCTTTGCCGAGGTGACAGAGCAAGCCGGATTACAAACTGATTCCGGCCGTCAACTAGCGGTGGTATTCGGCGATCTCGACAGCGATGGCCATCCCGACCTCTTTGTTGCCAACGACAAAACACCCAACTTCCTCTTTGTCAACAACGGCGACGGAACCTTTACGGAAAATGGTGCCGTCGCAGGTGTTGCTTATAATGAGGAAGGCCTGGCCGAGTCGGCGATGGGAGCCGACCTGGGCGATTACGACAACGACGGCCGCTTCGACATCATCGTCGCCACCTTCCAGTGGTTGGCCAATACGCTCTACCACAATGACGGCGACGGCTTCTATACCGACCTGACGTTCTCCGCCCAACTCGGCGTGGAAAGCGTGCCGTACCTGGGTATGACTTCCGCTTTTTTGGATTACGATAACGACGGCTGGCTCGACGTTTTTGTCTCGAACGGGCACCTAGACGAAAATGTCAGAGAATACGATCCCTCGACGACCTATGCCCAGCAGAACCAGTTGTTCCGCAATAAAGGCGACGGCACCTTCGCCGAGGTGAGCGACGAGAGCGGGCCCGGTATGCGCGTAAAGCGGGTCAGTCACGGCGCGGTATTCGGCGACTACGACAATGATGGCGACGTCGATGTTTTCGTCTCTGACTCCGATACACCTCACTGCACCTTGCTGCGCAATGATGGTGGCAATAATAACCACTACCTCAGAATTACCACCAAAGGCAGTAAGAGCAACCTGCAGGGTATCGGGGCCAAGATCCGCGCCGTAGCCGGCGACTTGGTGCAGACGCGCGAAATCCGCTCCAGCTATGGTTATATGGGCAGTAGCGATGTGCGCCTTACCTTGGGCTTAGGCCACCACACTACAGTTGATACCCTACAGGTTTTCTGGCCCAGCGGTGAGTTGCAAACCCTCCTGCACCTAGACGCTAACCAGAGCATCACCATAGAGGAGGAAACGGGCCCATGAGAGACTGGCTGATCTGCGCCGTACTTTGGGCCATTTTTGCGCCCGGCCTGTCGCAGGCACAACTAGAACCTGCGCCTGCGACCTCTGCGGCATCGCGGGAAATGGTCGCTTATCTAGACCGTATCGCCCGTCAGGCAGATCCCATCCTCAATGCCTATATGAACCGCGCCAGGGCGGCAGGCATTAGCACCTTATTAGGGCAAAAGTTGGCTCCCGCACAGGAAATGCAGCTTCGCGTCAAAATCGCGACCGAACTTTTACATGGCGGGGAAACAGCAAAGGCCATCGCCCAGTTCGAGTACGTCTACGCCGAGATAGAGCGGCGACAGGTGCCCGTCGCAGAGAGTTATAAGCAGATGCTGCGGGACCACCTCGCCATCGCCTATCTCCGCTTGGGAGGAGAAGAAAGCGGAACGCCACCCCACTCGTGGATTTTTCCTATGGGACGAGACCAGGAAACCGACGTACCAGCCGGACCACTAAAAGCGATCAAAATCTACCAAGCCCATCTAGAGAGAGAGCCAGACAACCTAACTGCCCGCTGGCTGCTCAATGTCGCCTATATGACGCTGGGGCAATACCCGAATAAAGTCCCCAAACCCTGGTTGATCCCCCCTGCTGTTTTCGCTTCTGAATACGATATCGGCTCCTTCGTCGATATCGCCGCCGCTGCCGGTGTCGACGTGGTCGGTCACGCGGGGGGAAGCATAGTAGAAGACTTTGATGGCGACGGCCTGCTCGATATTGTCGCCTCTTCGCGCGGATTGCGGGATCAGTTGCGTCTCTTTCATAATGCGGGTGACGGAACCTTTCCCGAACAGACCGACCAAGCCGGACTGCGCGGACAGTTCGGTGGTCTCAATCTGGCCCACGCCGATTACGACAACGACGGTGATCGCGACCTGCTGGTGCTACGCGGGGCCTGGATGGGCGAGGAGGGACGCCACCCCAATACCCTACTGCAAAACCAGGGCCGGGGCACTTTCGAAGATGTCACCAGAGCGACGGGCATCTTTTCGCTGCACCCAAGCCATTCGGGTGCCTGGGGTGACTACGATAACGACGGTTTGCTCGACCTCTATATTGGCAATGAGTCCAGCCCGGCCCCTAGACCTGCCCATCCCTGCGAGTTATTTCGCAACAACGGCGACGGCACGTTCTCCGAGGTCGCAGCCGCGGTGGGGGTCGCCGACGTCGGCTTCGTCAAAGGGCTGGCCTGGGGCGACTACGATAACGATGGCATGTTAGACCTCTACCTCTCTCACCTCAACGGCTATAACGTGCTCTATCACAATGAGGGCGGCCACTTCAGCGAGGTCGCCAAAACGGCTGAAGTGCGCGATCCCTACGTCAGTTTTCCGACCTGGTTCTGGGACTATGACAACGATGGCTGGCAGGATATACTGGTGGCGGGCTTCGACATGGCCGAGCTAGATGACATGGCCGCGATCTATCTAGATCAACCCTTTGCTGCCGAATACCCGCGGCTCTATCACAACCAAGGCAATGGCACTTTTGAGGACGTCACCGTTCAGACAGGGCTGGATCGCGTTATCCTACCGATGGGAGCTAATTTTGGCGATCTCGACAACGACGGCTGGCTCGATGCCTATTTCGGCACCGGCATGCCGGACCTGCGCGCGCTATTGCCCAACCGCATGTTCCGCAATGCCAAAGGCGAGCGCTTCCAGGACGTGACGACCTCCGGCGGCTTCGGGACCTTGCAGAAAGGGCACGGCATCTCCTTTGCCGATTTCGACCACGACGGCGACCAAGATATCTACCAGGTGCTGGGCGCCGCATTTGAAGGCGACGTCTACCGCAACGCGCTACTCGAAAACCCAGGGCACGGAAACCACTGGCTCACGCTGTTATTGCAGGGGAACCGCTCCAACCGCGACGCCATCGGTGCCCGCATTCGGGTTGGGGTAAAGACGGAGGGGGGCCAGGACCGAGATATTTATATCACGGTGGGCAGCGGCGGTAGTTTCGGCTCTTCGCCGCTGCGCCAGGAGATAGGCTTAGGACAGGCCAGCGCTATAAATTTTGTAGAGATCGTCTGGCCGGCCAGCAACCAGACGCAGCGCTTTGTTAAATTAAAGATGGATCGGGCCTATCGCCTGCTGGAAGGCGATCCACAGCCACAGAGCGCATCACTACAGCGCTTTGATTTGTCACCCGGCGGCTCTTAACAGCCGACAGCGGCCTCAATTCACTGCCGAGCAGCAGCGCGTTGTGCCATAAATAACTGGGTGGCGTCTGGATAAATCCCAATAAGGTGCTCCGGCATCGTCGGAAGGTCTATGCCACTGCTGCCCTGTACCTGCGTTGTGGCGTCCTGCCGCCCAGGCATATGGCAATCGATGCAGTTGTCCCCGATATCGTGGCCCAACTCGGGCTCCATGCCGCAATCCTCTACTATATGGCATTCGAGACAGCGCGCGGAAAACAGCGCCCGCTCGCCGCGTTCGGGAGCATGGGGGTTGTGGCAGCTGATGCAGGTCATGTCCTCGCTCTGCTGGAAACACGTGGAGAGACTGAGCCGGGCCACCTGATTGTTGCTGTGCACGCCGATCTTGTTCTGGACATCGTGCGGCTCGGGTTCGACATACTCGTTGAGATTTTCTCCCGGCCGATAAGTAAAAGGCAGCCCGTGCATAATGCCTGGCCCCGAGTGGCATTGGGCACAAACTTCGATCAAGCGCTGGCGCGACAGGTCGCCGGGGTGCGTGATATAAGGCGCGCCGGCGCCATCGGGATTAAGCCGCTGGTTTTTCGCGTGCTCGGCGCCGGGCCCGTGGCAGCGCTCGCACGAAATCCCCAGCATAAATTCCCCCTGGCCATAGGCGTTTCGCTCGTAGGACTCGGCCTCAAAATAAGTGGCATGACATTCCAAACACCGGGGTCCAACGGGCCGGTTGAAGACGGCTTGACCATCGAGATAACCCGGACTATTGATCCATTTGTCACTGGCGGCCCAATACGAGATAGGTAACTCATAGAGGTGCTTCCCCTTCCAATAGAGGTAGGTCTGACCGATCTTTCCCGATCCAGTGACGATATCGATTCGCTCGCTGTGCTCATGCAACTGGTTATTATCCCAAATATTGACCGTCTGGTAAAAACCGTCGTCTCGGGCACTCATTTCAAACCACAAATTGGGGTTGCGAGTCCACATGGTGGCGTCTTCGGGTGCAAAACTACCGGCTATGGAATGGGCAGCGGGCAAGCGCGAAGTGCTATAATGTGCGGTCTGCACAAAACCTTCGTATTTGTCCTGATGACAGGGTTCACAAGCCTCGGGGCCAATGTAGGACGCGATCTCCTTGGGGAAATATACGGGGGTTTGCGCCGTATCCCGCCGGCTATTCCCACTCTGCGCACGGCCCTCGTACTCCGCCGGTTCCAGCGCTTGCGCTATGCTGATTAACCCAGCTATAAGAAGGGTAAAAATCTTGGGTAGTGGCCACATTTCCAGCACGAGCCAATTCTTGACAAATGCCTTTTTCGCAATAGCTTCCATTGTGGTATTATGCAATATTAACCCTTGTATGAACGAAAAGAAGACAACAATGCCAGAGGAGAAATTAAATTGAGTTCCACCGCTATTGTCAAGAAAGCGAGCGCGTTCGCCGCCTGTGTGCTGGCGACGGTCATCAGTGCCACTGCCGAGCCGCAACCCGAATACGTCGCGCGTGTCGTCGACAAAAAAATATCCGTAGAAGAGTTTCAACAGCGCGCCCAAGAGATGATGAAGACCGGGTTTCGCCATGTCGATATAATGGATAAACAGGCCAAGAAGACTTTTATCGACGGCATTATAGCCCACGAATTGCTCGTGCTCGAAGGATTGCGCCGCGGCCTCGATCGCGATTCAACCATCGCCGAAGAAGTGCAGCGCACTCAAGAACAGGCGCTGAGACAAAAACTCTACGAGGTCGAAGCACTCAAGGGAGATTATTCATCAACTGAGGATGGATTGAAGCTGTTCTTCAAAGAGCAGCAGTACGATACCGAGGTGTTCACCCAACACATCGTCTGCGACAGCGAGCAAAAAGCGTTGGAGGTATTGGACAGACTGGATAAGGGTGAGACCTTCGAAGAGCTCTTTCCCCTCTACTCAACGCCGCACATCCAGAATCGTTTCGGTCCCGCCGGATGGGTGGGGTGGATTAAAATCGGAGGCTTGCTGAAACCATTGATCGAGCCGGTCAACAGTTTGGCTCCGGGAGAAACCTATGCCCAGCCGGTCGAAACCGGTTCGGGGTATCACGTCTTCAAACTCAAGGTGAGCCGCCCCGTCGATTTTGCCAAGGAGCAGGATTGGGTGGGACGCCGTCTGCTCGAAACGAAGCGCGGCGCCGATATGGAGACCTACGTCAAAGACCTGCGCCGCCGCTACGGGCTGACCCTGCACGCAGAGGCCCTGTCGGGCCTACAGGCGCTGGCGCCAGGAGCGAAAGAATGGCCGGGGGAGGATCAGGCGCTATTTAGTTGGCGGGGCGGCCAGCTGACGGCGGGCGATTATATGGCCCATCATCTCTTGGCCCGGGTCAAACATCCGGCCGCACTCGATAGCGCCGCCCTGCACAAGGCGGCCGACGGTCTGGCGGGCAGAGAGATTATGCTAACGGAGGCGCTTAAACTGCAGCTCGGCCTCGATCCGGAAATAATAGGAAAAATGAATGAGCGGCGCGATAAACTGCTCGTCCAATGGCTCTACCACCTCGTGGGCAAGGCCGCGGTGCGAGAGCGGATCGTGGCGGAGGAAGAAATTCGCGGCTTCTACGATGTCAATCTCGATATGTTTACCCACAAAGACGGAACCGTCGCGAATTTCGACCTAGTCCACGACAGTATCCTCACGTCCCTGCACACCCATATAGAAAATAAGGCTATGGATGGTTTGATAGCTCAGCTACGGGATGAGTATAAAGGGGGGGTTGAGATTTATCCGGAGATCCTCGCCCATACCGTGCTCACCCGGCCAAAACGACCGCAGAGCTCAGGGGGGCAGTCCCAATAATATGCATTCGCGATCGCCTAGGCTCGACCTGCAATATGACTATTAAAATAGCACTGCCCATACATAAGAAAATATTGAGTTTGATTTCTGTTTGTAGACGTATTATATTAGCCGCATTAATTAGTCGAGTTAGGTGTTTTCAGGTCAACACTTGACCTCTATAATTTCATAACGAAGAGGAAATGCATATGATCCGTCGTTTTCTTATGACAGGACTTTTCAGTCTGGCTTTTGTCGGTCTGGCAAGCGCTCAGTTCGATGATCCACCCACGCTTGAAAACCGCAACGGTAGCCAGGGTTTTCAGTGGTACATGCTCGAAGTGCCCGACGACATGGTCAATTCCATGACCGTGGACGGCAATGACGACGATTGGGACTGGTGGGATCCCGAGTTCACGATCGTTGCAGAAGAGTTCCGTGACGAAGCGGATCGGCCGTCTCCCGACCGCGATGATCTTAACTTCAGACTGCAGATGGCTTGGAAAGGCGGCGATGTCAACCGCTGGTTCGTATTCCTCGAGATCGTCGATGATACCTTGCATCACGGAGGCACCGCTGTTAATCGCTGGGCAGGCGATATGATCCAATGGTCTTTGGACCCGCCCGATCACGGTCGCGAACTAGCCACCGGTTTCACCATGGAATGGTGGGGAGCACCGGGAGATATGAGCCCGCCCCCCAATCATCGCTATCGCTATGATAACGTAGAAGCCTGGCTCGAGTACGGTGACGCCGAATATATGGACTTTATCGTGACGGTCGATCCGCCCGAGGCTTGGGCCGCTGAGATCTGGCCCACCGGTGGTACCACGACCTACGAGTATAACTACATCGTCTTTGAGCATCTCCAGGATGGTGGTCCTTCCGCAAGTGTGCCCCATCAGTTGGACAGCGTTGCTGGGGAAGATGGTTTTGGACTGCCCTTCGCTTTCTGGATTGAAGACGGCGACAGCGAAGAGCCCGACAACGATTTCACCTCGCGCGGTGCCGAAGCTTCGGCCCGTCAGTACTACTCGCATGCCCTGCTGCTCAAGACCGGCGATTTTGTCGACGGTCGCGGTGGCGCAACGGCAGTAGAGAGTTCGACCTGGGGCGCTATTAAAAAGGCCTATAAGTAGACCTTCTCAGGTCACGTAGTACAGGGGGGATGAGCCCCTTATAAATTGAAGTGAGTCGGGGCCACATGTTTTACGCACGGTCCCGACTCGCTTTATTTTGTCCTACCTTCCAAGACCCGCACAGGGTCTGGATCGAACCTTCTCACCAAGGATCTAAAGCAAATGCGCGGACTGTGGATGGTCGGGATCATGTTGGCACTTGCTGGCTGTGGCCGCTATTTCTCCCAAGATCTGCTGCCTGTGGCCCAACAAGATCCTGACATGACCGTCAACGATGATGGCTCGGTCACCTACACCCTCGATCGCCTGGCCATCAACCTCAAACCGATGACCGACGCCGAACTCAATCGACAATATCCCAGCGCCTCCAGCGGCGGCGCCGCGTCGGTCAACCCCTACACCTTCGGCGATTGGCAGACTCCCGGTGAGGACTGGACTCCATCTCGCTTCACCGTGCTGCAACTCAAGGTGAGCAACTACCAGTACCCCAAAGTTGTCATAGACCCGCTCAAGGCGACGATCTTCTCGACGAACAACCGGGTATATAAGTCTATGCCCTACTCCCAACTATACGACTATTTTCTCGCCTTTTGGCAAGGGCGCACCGGCCAGGGCCGCGCCGATTTCAAAAACCGTACTAGCATCCTCAGACAGTCCATGTATACCGAAACCACCACTATCTTCAGCGGTAGCGAGCAAGATGGTTATCTGGTCTTTCCTGTCCTGGATGACGATGTAACGAGTATCCAACTCCATCTCGAGGATATTGCCGTTCGTTTTGACTACAGTGGCGAGCCCGTAGAAACCATCGACCTCAACTTCTCGTTCGAACGAGAAGTGCTCCGAGGCTACAATCTATCTGATGCGCTACAGGTGAACGCCGCGGCGGATAGCGAATAACGGCGTGTATAATAATTCTTTGCGTCCCCATAGCAAATTGATCGTCCCCTGGATCGGAGCCGCTATTTTGCTGCTCGGACTGTGGTCGAGCACTTCTTTAGCTCAAGTAGAAACCTACCTGGTCGGCCGCGGTGGTCTATCCTGGGCCGATCAAGCTCAGGAACAGACCGGAGCGGTCGAAAACAACGGTTCGCTACAGCCGCTCGAACTCATAAGCGATCAGAATCTAATTCAGTTATTGCGCAATTCCGGTCTCAGCTGGTTAAATGGGCAGCCGGACGATTTCACGGCGGTAGGCCAACCGCGCGCCTGGTCCAATGATGGGCTGTTTGACCAGCTCGATGGCCCTTTGCGGCTGATCGATGGCGATGAAAACAGCTCGTCCGAAGGCGTCTTCAAGACGATTAGAAGTCAGGCGGGAACGACTTTTTTTTGGGATTTGGGCGCGCCCTTTCCCATAAACCGAGTGCGCTTCTTTCCCGATCCTGACGATATTGATTCGTTTATCAAAGCTTTTGAACTGCGGGTCAACGACGGCGAGGACTACAATGAGGGCAACCGCCCGCTCTACCAACTCTTGCGGCGGGTAGAGGGCAATCGCGACCCGGTCGTCGACCTGGTATTCCCGCCCCTGCAGGGCCGTTTCCTCCAGCTCAAGGTTCTGTCCAAATCCGCCTTCAACCTGGCTGAATTCGAGATCTTCGGTGAGGGTTTCGTGCCAGTATCAAGCTATGTATCCGAACTGCATTCCTTTGGCGGTGCCGTCAACTTTGGGCTGCTGCGCATCGCCACCACTAAGCTTACCCGCGGCGGCGACGAAGGCAAACGCCCGATTGTTACGATACAGATGCGCAGTGGTGCCGACGATACACCGCTGTCCTATTTTCGTCGGGATCGCGACACGGGATCGGTAGATGAAGTATCATTCGCCGAGTACAACGCCGACCTGCCCCGCCGCGCCCTCTTTCGTCAAGATCCCAACACGGGCGAAGCATTAGAAGAGTTGTCCAGGGAAGACTATATCAACCTGCCCTCAGAGGAACAGGGGCCGGTGCGCGACTTCGTCAAAGGCGATATTCGCGGCGACGGGGATAATTGGAGTCCATGGTCGACGCCGCTGGTACTCGATGCGACGGGTACTATGGCCTTGCCGATTGACCTGCCCAGCCCGCGTGAGTTCTTCCAGTTTAAGATCTCGTTCAACGGAGACGCGGAGGCGACGATGCGCATCGACACCTTGAGCGTGGAGATTGCCCCCGCGCTCGTCAGCACCGCCGCGGGCGAAGTGGCACTGAGCGCCGACCTCGACCCCGTGGGCGGGGTGCTCGTCGCTACAGGTGGAGTCGATACATCATTCGTCTACGATATCCGCACCGAATTCGCCGATGCGGGTTTAGCCGGTTTTCGCGGTATCAAATTGGCGGCCTTCCCACCCCCCGTTTTCACGGGGTTAAAGATGGGTGATCCACTAGTCGAAGTGACCGAGGTCGAGGTCGTGGAAACCGCCGACGGTTTCCACGTGTTCTTCGAGCCCGTAAATGAGGCAAATAACCAGCCTCTAAGGGTCGCCTTTCGGCTGCGACCGCTCGAACACAATACGCCCGTAAGCGCCTGGCTACTGGGCACCGAAGCCGTGCCACCTCATCCCATATCGGTCGGCAACGCCAGCGCAGAAGTGGGCACCGAAAAAATCAACATCTTCACTTTGGATATCAAACCCACGGTTGAAGTACAGATATCGACGCCTGTTATCACGCCCAATGGCGACGGCATCAACGAAACGGCCGAGATCGCATTCGTCCTTACCCAATTCGCCGCAGATCTCGAGGTCGAAATCGACATTTTTGACCTTTCCGGCCATCAGGTGCGCAAGATTATTGCGGGAGCAAGGACGGCAGGGGCGTATCGCGAAGCATGGGATGGCAGGGGGAATGGCGGCACCATGGTGCCGCCCGGTACCTATATCTGCCGCCTCGCAGTCAAGGCCGATGCCAAAAGCATCGAAACCACCAAGCTCATAGGGGTGGCATATTGATCGGCTTAAAACAAAAAATAATCATACTGTTCTTCGTGCTACAGGGTACCGGTTGGGCTCAGTTGCCCGGTTCTGCCTGGGTGATCGGCGGAGCCAACGGCGATCCCTGGAATCAGGCAGTCGAACGCTCGATAGCCCTCGACGATACTAGTCTTGCCGGATCGATCCAGCCGCTGGAGATCCCGCGTGGCCATAACCTGCTGCGCGAGCAACTGCGGTCCGGGACCCAAGGGAGTGCGCGCAACCTATTTGGTTATGGCTATCACTTTGCCAAAGGCCCTATCACTTTTGAGGCCGATACCCTGCGACTGGGTTGGAACTCACGTCTGTGGGATACCCTTAGTGGCTTCAATTCCAACTCTTCTTCGATAACGCGCGGCCTAGTCGATGGAGACGGACTCACTGTCGCCTTTCTACACGAAGAACGAGAAGATGGAACGCCCACGCTTGATAAGTATTTCACGATAGATCTGGGTGTGCCCGTGCCAATCGACAGCATCTCCTTCTTTCCGCCCCAGAGCGGCTTGGCCGATGACGGTCGGCGGCAGCGAGCCCTGTTTCCAGTGGCCTACGAAGTCAGTCGCAGCAATACCCCAGTGGATTGGTTGATCTACGCTGAGGAGGCTATCGCGGCCGGGACACCCGGCTATCATCCCCTGGATGAGATCATAGGAAGCACCTTCACCAACAATACCAGCGTGGTCTCGCTGACTTCGAGTCTGCGTTTCACTCGCTTTCTGCGCTTCAAATTCGGTCGGGTGACCTCCACCGGCATGCTGGCGGAAGTCGAGGCCTTCGGCCGGGGTTTTCCGGCGGAAGCTCGCTATATCTCCAAACCCCGTTCGTTCGGAGAGCAGGTGAGTCTGGGCAAGATCACTTGGCAATTCACCAAGTACCGCCAGGCTCCCTCAGGCGAGGTTTTTGCCGATCCAACGGCCCCGGTCGAATTGCTCATCCGCAGCCGATCGGGGGTCGATGCAGACCCCATTGACTACGCTATCTACGACGAATTCGGAGACAAGGTCCGCGTAGAGCGCGAGGCCTATTTCGCTGCTCCACCTCCGCGTAGCCAGTTCGAGGTTTCGCTGATCAACGGCGGCGGACTCACTGGGTTTAGAGCGAGTCGTACCGACGATATAACCGATTGGAACAACTGGTCCGTTCCCTACCGAGCATCGGGGGACGAGATTCGCTCTTCCGATGGCAGAGAATTCTTCCAGTTCCGCTTCGAGATTAAAACCACAGACCCGTTCGCCTTCGGTATCCTCGATTCGCTGGCTTTTGAAATTTCTCCCGTATTGGCCGATAGCGTAGTAGCAGAAGTCTCTCTCGAAGGCTTGCAAAGCGCCCAGCGGGGAGTCACTGAAGTACCGCTCGGGGTCGAGACGTTATTCGTTTACGATATCCGCACCGTATCCGGCGACAGATCCGGCTTCGACGGCATTGAACTCGACCTGCCATCGACAGTGCAATTCGTGAGCCTGGAACGCGCCGGGGCTTTGCTCGCAGAGGGTGCGGATTTTTCCCTGGATATTTCAAACGGTCAATTGCGCGTCATCTTTGCCGAACCGAGCAGCGGGGATGCGACGCTGCGCTTGCGTTTCCGCAGCGCTATTTACCAAGCCTCCGTCTTTTTTGAAGGCCGCATCTTCAATAGCGATGCAGAGGTCGCCAGCCTGCCGCAGTCCATCGAGTCGGGAGACGCGCGAGTCGAGATCGGAAGCAATGCGATCCAGGTCGTGGCGACGGAGATCCAAGCGAGCGTGCTCGGACTGCTGACGCTTTCGTCCCCGGTCATCACCCCCAACGGCGACGGCATCAACGAAGAGACGATAGTTGCCTTCCAGCTATTCGGCATAGACAACGCTGGAGTGATGGTGGCGGTATACGACTTGGCTGGTCATCAGCTCACCTCGCTCTTGGATGACAAGGGAGGCGCTGGCCTTTACGGGCCGAGTTGGGACGGCAAGGATCGGCACGGAAAAATGGTCCCTCCGGGGATTTATCTAATCGGGGTCGATATCGACGTGGACGAGGGCAAGCAGACACTATTCAAACCTGTAGCTGTAGTCTATTGACGTATCAGGCGAGGTAAAAGATGAGACGCCCACTGCAGCAAATCTTAAATCTGGCAGCCATTGCCGCGCTACTAGTGCCTCAATCTGAGCTCGAGGCGCAGAATGTGGTTTTCAGCGGTTCAGATTTCGAATCTTGGGACCACCCACGGGGATTGGTCAACGTGCAAGCCGACGGCGTCGAGGTTAAGCGCTTTGGCAAATCGTTTAATGCCGTGGCCAATGCCCATGAGTTTTCATCCACAATTATCGGAGACTTGTACGGCAGCGTACGCCCCGCGCGCACGCCTTCCAACCAGGCCGAAGCCCATCTGATCGCCGACCAGGACCCCACTACTTGGTGGAAGCCCGTAGCTGACGACCCGACGGAAAAATACTGGGTGGAACTCGATCTGGGACGAGCCGTCATCGCCGACAAGATTCGCATCACTTTTCCCGATACCACCGATGCGCGCCCTTTCACCTTCTTTTCCGTCTTCACTAGCCCGGGCGTGGTGGTGACTTTTGGCGGCGGCATACGCATCGCCTATACTCAGGTCGGTCGCCCCGTCAACAACAATACCAGCCGGGTAGTGGAATTCGACCTCGAAATGGACGGCAAGCCGGAGCAAAAGTTCTCACCGGTGCGTTTTGTGCGCTTCGTTGCCGTCGGGCGCACACCCAATGCGGCCCTAGCGGAGATAGAGGTTAACGGCATCGGTTTTAACCTGTCTTCCAAGGTCACGATCGAGCGCCGGGTCGAGCGCGGTGACGAGGGCTGGGGCGGCAGCACCTGGACTTCGAGCAACCACGAGTGCGACGAGGCCTGCGGTCGAGGCAGCGGCGCCGAAGCATTGATCGACGAGGATCTGGCATTCCGCAAGTGGAATATCGAGGCGGTCATAAAAAGCGACGACTGGCGCGATACGGGCTATTGGGGAACCGTCGATTTCGGCAACGTATTCCGCGTCGACCGAGTGATGTGGCTGCCCTATGCCGGTGGCGGTCCTTATCGCTACTCCCATTTTTCGGGCGGCTGTACTTGGACCGGGTCCGAACTGTTCACTTCGGCCGGGGCACCCAGCAATACCGCCATTGTGGATGTCGAAGGCCCCTATGAATATGAGAATGAGCAGCTGCCTTTGGATTCCGGCGATAACGGCATTTTCGACTACGTTTTTCCATCGCGCGCCGTGCGCCTCGTCAACTGGCGCGTGCCCGGCGGCAGTGGTAACTGTAGAGCATACCAACTATGGGTCTTTCACAGCGAAGGGTATCCCGCGCGCATCGACTTAGAGTCGGTTGACCTAGACTTGGGCGGTGCACGCAGCATCCGTGGAGTCGAGTGGGACGCAGACCTACCCCCTGGAACTCGGATCGAAGTGCAGACCCAAACGGGCAATGGTTTCCAGACTGTCAGGCGTTATTTTCTGTCCAATGGCAAAGAGGTTACCGAGACGGCCTATGAAGCAGCAAAATCCCGTCAAAAGGGAGACATCATCGATGAAAAAATTCGCGACCCATCCTGGAGCGATTGGAGTAATTCGCACCGCTTTTCGGGACAAGCCTTCCAGTCGCCGACTCCTCGGCAGTGGATGCAGGCGCGCGTCACGCTCATCAGCGATGATCCCGATGTCTTCCCCAAACTGCACTCCATAACCTTTGTAGCCAATGACCCCGTCATTTCCTCTGGCTTAAGCGGGTTCGTTTCCCCCAGAGAGGCGGCGCTGGACTCGCTGACGGAGTTTCGCTATACCATCAAACCCAAGGAGTTCAACAGTGGGGATGATGGTTTTGACCAGGTACTGATTGCCCTGCCTGAAGGTGGAGATGGAGCGGAATTGGTGCGCGCGACGGTTAATGGCGTCGAGGTTGCCGCAACTGGCTCACTGCGGGGGGATTCTCTGCTGGTGCAATTACCTCCACCTGCGGTGAGGCGCGACTCGGTAGAAGTCACTTTTTCAACGCGTGTATTTCAGAGTCCGACGGTTTTTGAAATGCAGGTTTCTAACTCCGAGCAAGAAGACAATGCCCAGGGGGTGTTGCCCGAGTTTTATGGAGCGGATCAGGTCTTTGTGCCGCAGGCCGTGGCGGGGGAATCGCTGGTGCGCAATCTCGACCACAGCGAGATTTTCTCGCCGAATCAGGACGGTATTAACGACTTATACCAGCTGAGTTTTACCGTGGTTAAGACCCGCGAACAGCCCCGTGTACGCATTTTTTCTTTGAGTGGAAGTCAGGTGGCAGAGCTGGAAAATAGCGCCCCTCAGAGCAACCGGGCGCAATATGTATGGGATGGTGTACGGGATGGTGGGACCGTACCTCCGGGAGTGTATTTGGTGCATATAGAGGTACCGACCGACGCTAGGGATGAAACCGTCCAGAAGCTCGTTCACATAGTATACTAAATTTGTTTAACGCTTGACTTCACGCCGAAAACCTATGGGAGGGGTGACGTGAGATATAGAGCCCTAATATTGCTGGGTTGTTTAAGTGCAACGCTTTTGGCAACATCAGAAAAGTCTAGTGCCCAGCGCTCGACCGGGTTTGAGAATCCATACTATACTTCGGGGACTGAAGTTGCGCCTGCGACTCTGGTGCCCTCGGTGCGCAAGTGGTATTTGCCGCAGCGTCTCTACTCGCTCTACGACTGGAGGCAGGAGGATTACTCCAACTACGCGCGCAAACCATACCAGCGCTACAATGATGTTTTTCTCGAAGGGTCGCCGTTCTACGATGTGTACGGTAACTATATAACCCAGGGTTGGCAGGTCTATAATTGGACCGAGGACTATCCGACTCAGAATGGTAGCTCGATCAGCAAGGATCCCAAGTTTCGTTCCTGGTTCAACAATATCCTGATTTCCTCCAGTCATACCGGGCAGTTCTACTCTTCCCTGATGGTCGGTGACGGCATACGCACGACCTTGACCCCCCTGACCTTCTCCAAACCGCGTTTTGACGGTGTGCAGTGGGATATGATGACCGATAAATACGCGGTCACTCTGCTGTCTTCGCGCGTCAATAATACGGGGCGAGTGGCCGAACAGGAAGGCGAGGGCGGCGTGCAGTTCAGCACTTTTACTAATCTCTGGGCCGCACGAGGCCAGGCCAATGTGGGCGATTTTGCCAAAGTGGGTATGACATTTGTTAATGCCGCCCATCGCAATTCCGATGTTCCATTTGGCGATAACTCGCTACAGGGGCTCTTGAGTGGGCCGATGAACGCGGATTTTGTGCGCTCGATCATCGTGCGCGTTACCGATGACTCTCCCGAGGATGGCGAGGGGGGAGCTCTCCTATCGCGCTGGCGCATCTTCATCAATGGCGTCGAACACTCCGATGATATCGAACCCACCGTCGAAGGTGGGCTTCGCCGCAGAGGGGTGATTGAGGCCAGTGGGCAGGACGTTATTACCCTTACGTTCAACCTCGAAGATTTTTCCCCCAGTATTGAGGATGAGATCGACGATTTTCGCCAGATCAAGGTCGTCGAAATTGGTCTTGTACTAGCTAATGATTACAAAGTTGATGTCACATCGAATAAACAGACAAACCAACTAGGCACCCCTGTATTTTTGCCGATGTTGCGCGCTCCAGGCAATGTCAAGGACGGTTCGAACCAGGCCTTCCATCGGTTTCGCTACGGCCTACCAACGGCTAATCGCATGCTGGGTTTCGACCTGGCCATAAGCGGCGTGGCTGGTTTTGAACTGCGTGGCGAGTTCGTGCGCAACTCACAGTTTCGCCGCTTCCCCAACGAGAACTTTACCCGCAGACAGGCGCTGGCCGAAAACGAAGCCGATGCCATGTATCTGACCGTGCAACAGCGCTCCTATCCATGGACGATCTTCGCAGAAACATTTAGCACGGACTCGGACTATTCGACTCGCGCTTTTATACCCAATGCCGAAGGCAATGTCCACTACGACAGTGAAGAGCGCAACATCTACGAGTTTGTCGATGACAATGACGATCAGGACGAACTGCCGGACTGGACGCGACGATATTTCGGCGATCGCGTTAATACTAGACAGGGCAGAGGGTTGCTGACCGACAATGCGGTTTTTCCCGGTATCGACGAGAACAACGACGATATTTCGGATTTTAACCGCAACTTCAATCGCGAGCCAGACTACACCGAGCCGTTTTTGCGCTTCGAGGTCGATCCGCCGGAATTCCTTTTCGGCATGGACATGAACAACAACACGGTCATCGACCGCTTTGAGGACGACAACCAGGCAGACTATCCTTACAAGCTCGGACATCGAGGATTTAATGCCTATGTGGGCTTGGAAGTCATGCCGGGGACCAATATTATGATTGGTCGCCTCGACGAGCGACTCTTGAGCACTGCCCGTGAGAACGAGTCTACCTATTTGCTCCTTACGGCCAAAAAAGAAATGCCCGAGAGGAATTTGCGTGTGCGATTGGTCGTCAATCCGCGCAAGGCCAAGGACGATATTCCAGATGATGTTTTCCTGTGGGTTGACGCCCCCGGTACTCTAGGCATATCCGTCCTCACTCGCGATCAGTTAGTCGCCAGGGATGTATTTATCAATACGACTTTTCTCGAAGTGCAGTATGATCGCTTTTTCCCGTTTACCACTAAGATCAAGCACGAGCTGTACAATCTCTTAGGTTCACAAGGCGATGAGCGGCGCAACCAGAGTTTCTTCGGTATGATCAATAAGGGAGAGTATTCCATCGCACTCAAGAGTTGGGATCTTCTGCCGCGCTGGAAGCAACTGTACAGCAGTCGGGTCTCGGCCGATCGCGGGGTGTTAAAGAGAGAAGAACTGACCGAGATATTTTCTATCCAGGCCACTCGCAATATCAATAAAAATATCAGCTTTACTACGGGTGCCGAATACGAGCTATTTTACAACGTGCGCGAGCGGACCGATCCATTGCCGCCGGGTTATATAGAAGATGGTAAAACCTTGATTCTGGCTGCACAGGTCGCCAATAGCTCTAGTTACTTGGGCTACGCATTAACGACCAATGTCGGAGTGCGCTGGGTGCGCGAGGACCTATATTTGGCACCCGCGGCATCGGAGCTATTCTCCTTTATCACGGTCTTTGCGGGATTAGGTACAGACAGGTAGGCATCGGCAACCAATACTCGCCGGAAAACGAGCTGTGTGACACTCGACCGAGTCAACTATCTCAATATAGCCTTGATGTTAGTGGCAGCGGCTATTGCTACTGTGCTGCCGTTTGAGTTATTCCTTTTTGCTTATGCCGTACTTGGACCAGCTCATTACCTAACGCAGATTTCCTGGCTCCACGATCGCAAGTACTTCACCACTGGCAAGTACGACTACGTTCTTTTAGTCCTCTTGACCCTGCCGGCTACAACGCGTTTTATCTTTGGCCAGTGGCTGCCGACGGGTGTCGACTGGTCTGGGGTCTTTGCGTTTATCGCCCTGCTGGCCGCCGCTGGTATGGTCTATTTCAAGCGCAATTTCCACAAACTCGTGCTGGGCGCTGTAGCGGCCTTGTGCGCGGCGTATATCTGTCAGGTGCCAGATATCGCGCTATTTTTTTCCTTCTTCGTGCCGACGCTGATTCACGTCTATGTCTTTACCGGTGCGTTTATTCTCTATGGCACGCTTAAGAGCCAGAGTCTATCGGGAGGGCTTTCGTTCGCTGTTTTCATTCTATGCGGGCTGTGTTTTTTTGTATTCGATATTCCCAATTGGGGTTATGGTGCAACGGAATACATACGCACTAGCATGGGGCGATTGGTGCGTATCCCGCAGGAATTTGTTCGCATATTCGGCCTGAGTCCGGAATGGGATTCGGTCGTCGACGTTATGCGTTTTATCGCCTTTGCCTATACATACCACTACCTAAACTGGTTTTCAAAGACGAAGGTGATTCGCTGGCACGAGATATCGCGGCGGCGCTTTATCGCCATTGCGGTTTTCTATTGTATCTCTGTGGGCCTCTACGCCATCAACTACCAGTGGGGGATCAGCGCCCTCTTTTGCCTGAGCCTGATCCACGTCTTTTTGGAATTCCCTTTGAACCACAGGACTTTCGTCGGAATCGGTAGTCACCTGCGCGGTGTAGGGGGGCAAGCGTGAATGCTGCGGAGAAGAGCGGTAGCTCATCGTCTCTAATAATTACTTGGCGTGGAGTGGCATGGGGTGCTGTGACGATTGTCGCCATGTTTATCTACCTGATTATTTATACGGGCATGGGGGCTGGGTCCGAGGGATATGTGCAATCGCAGTACCCCATGATGGCATTTATTCCCTTTGTCCTCTGGCTTTTTCTCAATACGATACTGGCAAAAATTTCGCCGCGCTTAGCGCTGAGCCAGGGCGAATTATTGACCATCTTTGCCATGATGTGGATCGTGGGTGTGATACCGCAATGGGGATGGATGGAGTATTGGGTTGCTCTGCTGGCGACTCCTGCCTATATGGCTACGCCCGAAAACCAGTGGGCAGATATCTTTCTGACCTATATGCCATGGCACGTTTTCCCCGATTCTTCGCCGCGAGTGGTCGAATCGTTTTGGCTGGGTTTGAGCGAGGGGGCCCCCGTGCCTTGGGATGGTTGGTACGCACCCCTTACTCAGTGGTTTGGGGTCTCTATTGCGATGGTCGTTTTTGGTTTCTCACTCGTCGTTCTTTTCCAACAGCACTGGGTTGAGTCCGAAAAATTGACCTTCCCACTGGCCCGCATGCCGCTGGATCTGACACAGGGTTTTGATGGGCCGCGGCGCATGCCGGATATATTTCGCTCGGGGTTGTTTTGGTGTGGGTTTGCTCTGGTCTTTGTGCCGTTGTTATACAATATATTCACCTATTTTACGCCTGGTTTGCCCCTGAGTGAACTGTGGATAAAGCGCTATGTGCTCGAATTGCCGCGCCCCTTTGGCAATCTGACCATTCGCTTGATGGCACCGGTCTTGGCGCTGACGTATATGTGCCCACTGAATATTCTCGGCAGTCTATTTTTCTTTTTTTTACTGGCGGCGCTAAAAAATGGCTTAATGAATCAGGTGGGTTTTTCCGTAGGTGTTTCTGGGCAGGAAATAAGCGGTGGGGGCATTTTGGCGTTGGAGAGCCTGGGGGCTGTTGTTTTTATCGCGATTTGGTCGGTATGGTTGGCGCGCGGCCACCTGCGCAAGGTGTGGCAGCAGGTGCGCACCGGTCAGGGGGATGCCACTGATGTGCGACTCTATCGCGTGGCGTTGAGTGCGCTGGTGCTGTCGGCCATTTATGTGATCGCTTGGGGCGTCAGTTTGGGGGCCAGCCTGCCGCTGGCTGCCGGTAGTTTTTTGATGATGGTGATGACGTTCTTTGTTACGATCAAACTGGTCGCTGCCACTGGATTCCCCTACCTGACGCCGAGTTGGGCCTATGCCAAAGGCGATTCGTTTATCACCGAATTGATCGGTTCGGCCAATTTGTCGCCGCAGAATTTGGTCGCCTTCAAGATCTTTACCAGCAGCATGTTTTTTGGCAATATTCGCCTGCCCGTATGGCCGGCGCTACCGCACTTGCTGCGAATTTTCTCTCTGCGCGACCAGCCCAAGAAAATAGTCGCCCTCGTGCTGGTGGCTTTCCCCATCGGTTTTATAGTGGCGGCGTTGGCGACCATTGAAATGGCCTACGATGTTGGGGCGGCTAATCACTTGCTCGTCATCACCGGGCTCTACGACCAGATCGCGCATATGATGCTCAACCCCAAGGTCGGAGATCCCGGCAAGTGGGGCATCTGGTTGCTGGGGTTTTCCGAGGCAGCCGTCTTGGCCATTCTGCGCGGGCGATTCTACTGGTTTTCCCTACATCCACTAGGCCTTGCTTATCAGTGGACACCCGGTACGTCGATTTATTGGTTTAGCCTATTCTTAACTTGGGGGTGCAAGTTGACGATACTGCGCTATGGCGGTATCACGGCCTATCGCATGGGCAAGCCCCTGTTCTTTGGGCTGGGAATTGGCTATGTGATGGGCGTTGTGTTATCTGGTATAATTGACGTCATCTGGTTCCCCGGAGAAATCCACGTAGTACACGATTGGTGATCGAGTTCCCAAGCCCTATGGCGTCGCGACTTCGGGAAGTAGGACGGAGAGCGCCTCGACGAGGGTGTCGATCTCAGCCTGCGAATTGTATCCCTGCACCGATATGCGCAAGAATTGCTGGCCGTCGTGGCCAGTGGTGGGCATTTCTATGCCGTATTCGGCGAGTAGTCTGCCCTTGAGCACTTTCCCGTCGCAAGGGGGGATCGGCAGAATTGCCATTTGGGCGAAAAACTGGGGCGAGTCTGGCATGACGGGTGGTATGCCGGTGAGTTCGCTGACTTTCTCGCGGGCATAGCGCGCCAATTGGTGGCAGCGCTCTCGCACTTGAGGCCAGTCGTGTTCTTCCATAAAACGAATACATGCGGGGATACTGATAAAGGCCGCTGGGTCGCGCGTCCCCTGATATTGATGTTCGGAAATCAGGCGCGAAGCCGTTCCCAGTTCTTTTGCTTTACCACCGACGAGTGGGTCGAGCTGGTCGTGCACCTCTTTACGCGCGTGTAAGAATCCCACTCCCTTGGGCGCCATCATCCACTTATGGCAGTTCGCCGAATAAAAATCTGCCCCGAGCGCAGAGAGGTCGAGCGGGATCTGTCCGGCGGCATGAGCGCCATCTATGATCGTTGTGATGCCGGCATCTCTCGCCCTTCTGACAAGCTCTTCTACCGGCAATATAAGTGCCGTTGGAGAGGTGATATGGCTACAGTAGAGTACGCGGGTGCGCTCTGTGACGCCGCTCCACACAGCGTCGACGATTTCTTCGCTGGATGTGATGGGGAAGGGTATGGGTCTGCGGATATAGTGCGCGCCTCTCCTCTCACAGACCAACTCCCACGTCCGGTCCAACGTGCCATACTCGTGGTCGGTCGACAGCACTTCATCACCGGGTTTGAGGTCTAGGGAGCGCGCGACAATATTGAGGCCCATGGACACGTTGGTAACAAAAACGACATCCTCGGCTTCGGCATTGAGAAAGGTCCCAAGTCGCTGCCGGGCCTGCTCCAATAGATCGTTTAGGCGGTGTTGGATAAACTCTACGGGCTGGTGTTCTAGCTCTAGTTGCCAGCGTTGATATTCTTCAAAAACGGCGCGTGGGCAGGCGCCGAAAGAACCGTGATTGAAAAATATAACTTCGGGTCGAAGCAGAAATAGTGAACGCAGGTCGCTCGTATGTTCGTGGGTATTTTGTGTCATTTTTATCGATTCAATTGGGGTTATTTTTTCGTGGTCAACTCTCGCCGGCTAGCTCTTTTATCGCCGTGACAAAATAATCGAGTTCGCCGATGGATGTGTATATATTCGGGCTGATACGGACTGCACCGGGATACCCGGGCGCAACGGTGAATATCTTATAGCGCTCGTAGAGTGCGTTGGCGATATCGCCGGGATCTCTGTCCTTTATACCGACGGTGGAGATCGCGCACGAACGGTGGTCTTCTCGCGGGGTGTGTACGACGACGCCAGGTACGTCAACAAGGCGTTCGACCCAGTAGTTTTTTATATAGCGCAGGCGCGCTTCCTTGCGCTCTAAAGCAATGGCCTCGTTGAAACGCACCGCTTCAGCTATGGCGAATAACAGATAGGGCGGGCGGGTGCCGATATGGCCCAATTTTCCGATGTGTTCAGACGAGTGGTTGCCATCGCCAAAGAGGGGCCAGAGTTTCTTTATCTTTTCTTTTTTGACATATAACAAACCCGTGCCCAGCGGTGCTAACATCCACTTGTGTAAACTCGTTCCATAGTAGTCGCCGCGTAGGTCGGTGATTTTGTCGGCGAGATGGGCAAAGGAATGGGCGCCGTCTATAATAACTTCGATCCCCTGTTCGTGTGCCATATCGCTTATTTTTCTAACGGGCAGGACTTGGCCTGTTAGATAGACGATATGCGAAACTAGGATGACCTTGGTCTTTGGCGTAATGGCAGCGCTATAGGCGTCGACGATTTCGTCGTCGCTCATGGAGACAAGCGGTATGTCGAGCACTTTGTTGACGATGCCCTCACGCGCGGCGCGCTGGCGAAAGGCGACCTGCATACTGCCGTATTCGTATCGCCCCCAGATCGCTTCGTCTCCTGCTTTCAGATCGAGACCCATGATAACGATATTGAGCGATTCGGTAGTGTTGCGGGTAATGAGGATTTCTTCGCTTGTACAGTCTGCAAAACGCGCGAGTAATTGGTGTGTAGTACTGAGATCGTCATCCAGTTTTTTCCGCATATAAAACGAGGGGATCTCGTTGATCTTGCGCACCTGGGTGCAGACCTCGTCGACGCCGACTTCGGGCTGAGGGCTGTGCCAGCCGTTTTCGAAATTGATGAATTGCGGCGAGAGGTTAAAAGCGCTGCGGACATCAGACCAGAACGATTCGTCGTCGGCACTTGCCAATGGGGCTATGTCGCCGATTTTTTTGGCGGCGGCGTGGACCCTCTTTGTGCTGCCTGGTGCAATGAGCGGAAGCGCAGTAGCGGTCAGGGCTATGCCGGCAGCTTTTTTGAAGAAACTTCTCCTGGACTCTGACATTTTTTTTCTCAAAAGCAATTGGCTGCTACCGCTTCTTATGCGGCGGCGAACTCTTTCATCGCCGTGACCAGTAGGTCTAATTGGTGGGTCGTCGTGTATAGATTGGGGCAGATGCGCACACCCGAATAACGCACGGCCTTAGAAGCTACCCCGACGGTTAGTATGCGGTATTTATTGTATAAGTCGTCGGCCAGTTCGCGCGGGTTTTTGTCCTTGATGCCGATGGTTGTAATGGCACACGAGCGGTGATCTTCAAGGGGGGTGTCCACGACTATATTGGATACCTCGAGCAGTTGTTCTACCCAGTAGTTTTTGAGATACCTGAGACGCGCTTCTTTGCGTTCTAAGCCGATGCTTTCGTTAAAGCGAATGGCCTCGGCGATTGCCAGCTTTATATAACTCGGGTGAACTCCGATAGAATTAAATTTGCCGATGGATTCCGAGTCATAGCGGCGATTGCCAAACAGCGGCCAGACCTTCTTTATTTTTTCTTTTTTGATATATATCAAGCCCGTACCCAAAGGGGCCAGCATCCACTTGTGCAGGCTCGTGCCATAATAATCGCAGTGTAGGTCGGCAATCTGATCGGCGACGTGGGCAAAGGAATGGGCGCCGTCTACGATGACTTCGACATCGCGTTCGTGGGCCATGTCGCAGATTTTGCGCACCGGTAATAGCTGGCCCGTTTCATTAAACATATGTGAGACTAGGATGATCTTGGTTTTTGCTGTTATCGCATCTCTATAGGCCTCGACAATTTCGTCGTCGCTCATATGGGCTAGGGGAAGCTCGAGCACTTTGTTGACGATGCCCTCGCGGGCGGCGCGCTGTTTGAATGCCGAACGCATAGAGCCGTATTCGTAGATCCCCCATATGGCTTCGTCACCCGCCTGTAGGTGGACTCCCATGATGAGGATATTCAGCGCTTCGGTTGCGTTGCGGGTGATTTCGATCTCTTCGGTGGAACAGCCGGCAAATCGAGCGAGCAACTGGTGCACTCTTTTTCTATCGCTGTTGATATGACGGCGATTGTAAAAGGAAGCTAGTTCGTTGTGCTCTTTGGCATTGGTGCAGACTTCGTCGATTACGGCGCTGGGTTGGGGCGAGTGATGGCCATTGTCAAGGTTGATAAACTGCGGAGATTGATTAAAGGTATTTTGCACGCTGTACCAGAAGTTCTCGTCGGTTGCGCTGGCCTGCGGAGATTGATTGCCCAGTTTTTTAGAGGCGGCGTGGACGGTCTTAGAACTGTCTGGTTCTAAAAAAGGCAGCGCTGTGGCGGTCAAGGTAATGCCCGCTGCTTTTTTGAAAAAATCTCTGCGCGAATCGGTCATAGTTTTTGTTACCTCTTTTTTGCTACCTCTTTTTTGCTACCTCTTTTTTGCTACCTCTTTATTGGTTCTCGTGTTTGGGGTCCAACGCATCGCGTAGGCCGTCGCCCAAAAAGGAAAACCCCAACATCGTCAGGGCGATGGCGATGGTCGGAAAGAGAGCTAGGTGCCAGTAGACGCGCACGTAGGCATTGCTGACGCCGACCATCTTGCCCCAACTCGCCAGCGGATCGTTGATGCCCAATCCGATAAAACTCAAACCCGCTTCGGCGAAGATCGTGCCTGGGATGCCGAAACTAACGGCGACTAGGAGGGGAGTCAGGGCATTGAGCAGCAGATCGCGGAAGATTATTTTCCTCGCCGGAACGCCCAATGCCCGCGCCGCCAAGGCGTACTCCTGTTCGCGTAGCGAGAGAAATTGCGCCCGCGTCAGCCGTGCGATGCCGATCCAGCCGGTGATGCTTAGGGCGACGATTATCGTCGGCAATCCACCTTCTAGGACTGAGATGATGAGAATGGCGAAGAGCAGGCCGGGGAAGGCGGTCATCACGTCGATGATGCGGCTGATGACGAAGTCAAATTTACCGCCGAGATAGCCGGCGAGCGCCCCCACGGGCACGCCTATGAGTAAGGCAATGGCCTGGACTAGCAGGCTGACGGTCATCGAGGTACGGGCACCATAGATCAAGCGGCTCAGGTAGTCGCGCCCGACTTCGTCGGTGCCCAAAGGATGATCGGGGTGTTGGAATGGTTCGAGCAAGACCTTGTCAAAATAGGCGTGGTCGTAGGGAAAAGGCGCTAATATATCGGCAAAGATCGCCAAAAACAAAACGAGACCAACGATCACTAATCCAGTGACGGCAAGGCGGTTCTGGACGAAGCGGTGAGCGCCATCAGACCAGAAAGAACGATGGTCGAAATCGATTTCGTCTTCGAAGGGTTCGGCCATTATGATTCTTTCTTTGCGCCGAGTTTGACGCGTGGGTCGATGAGCGTATAGGCGATATCGGTCAGCATATAGGTGATGCCCCACAGCAGCGCTACTAAGAGAAACGTCGCCATGATCATCGGGTAGTCGCGGTTGAGGGTGCTGGTGACAAAGAATTTTCCGAGCCCGTTGATGCGAAAAATAGTTTCAATAAAGATGCTGCCGGTGATCAGGTTGGGAATTTCGGTCCCCAGCGCCGTAACCATCGGGATCTGCGCATTGCGCAGCACGTGCCATCGCATCACTTTGGACTCGCTCAAGCCTTTGGCCCTGGCTGTGCGCACGTAGTCTTCGTGGATGACGTCGACGATACTGGCGCGCGTATAGCGGGCGATAACGGCCATGGGTGCCAGGGCGTAGGCTAGGACGGGTAAGATCCAGTCACTGCAGAACAGCCCCCAGCAGAGGCAGTCCCCCGAATTGCCCCAGCCGCCGGTGGGCAGCCACTGGCGCGCGACTCCAAAGAACAGGATAAACCACATCGCCATGACAAAATTGGGCACAGTTACCCCCAGCATGGCGAAAAAAGTTACGATATTGTCGATCCAGGAATTTTGATGATAGGCCGCGAACATACCGGCGGCAATTCCGATACTAAAAGCGACGACAATCGTCATGATACCGACTTGCAGGGTGACGAGCCACGTTTTGCCGATGAGCGCGGCTACGGTCGTTTGCGGCTGCTGGAAAGGAATGCCGAAATCAAAACGCACCGCGTGGCTCATATAGTTGAGATACTGCTGCCAGACGGGTTTGTCGAGGCCGTATTTACGTTCGATATTCTCCCGCGCAGCCTTGGGCAACTTGGCCTGCTGGGTATCGAACGGGCCACCCGGTACCGAGTGCATAAGCGCAAAAACTATCATCGATACAGCGAGTAGGACAAAGGCCAAGGACGCCAGTCGCCGGGCTAGATAAAAAAGCATCGCCGAATACCTTTGCAATGGGAGAGGTGGGAGGCAGAGGAGTACCCACTATTTTTTTTAAGCGAGTTGATCATTTTTATTATTGTGCTTTGCCGATATAGATATCGCCCCATTGCCCATCGTTGCCGGAATGGCTGCCGTAGGTGCCGGTGGGGCTCGCTTCGCGAATGCTCGCTCCGCGCACTTTCGGCCGCCACAGGTCTCCCGCCCAGCGATGGGCGATAAAGGCGCCGCCGACATCGTCGACGAGGATGCGCTCGGCCGCGTGGAAGAGTTGGTCGCGGCGCTCGGGGTCACCCATTAAATTGCTGGCTTCATCGAGGATGCCATCAAAGCGCTGGTTGCCCCACGAATGGCGCCCGCTCGTCACCCAAATGCCCAATAAATTGATGGGGTCGGCGAAATCGATGCTATAGGCGACGGCGCCCAAGGCGATCTTCGTCGGTCGCTCGTGCAAGGCATCCATAAAAACTTTGTTGTCTTTATTCGATACCTGGATACTGATTCCCAAACACTGGGAAATCGAAGCGGCTGTGGCTTGGTATACCGATGCAATGCCCGGGTTTTCGTTGCGTAGCCACATGACCTGTGGCGGAAAATCATCGCCGTTGGCGTAACCGGCGGCGGCCATATGCTCTTTGGCCAGACCGCAGTCAAAGCGCTGGTAGTCGGCGAGTTCGCCCGCAGTATCGGCGGCGGGGAAACCGGGCATGAGCATCGAATGTGCCGGTTTGGCCTTGATCTCGCCGTAGATGCCTTTGACTATCGCCTTGCGGTTGATGGCGTGAGCAAAGGCCTTGCGCACATCGAGATTGTCGAATGGGGCGTTGTGGACGTCGAAAAAGACGTAGTCGGTACCGATTAGACTGGGGCGTAGATAATTTTCTAGCAGCGTCGGGTCGCGGTTGATGGTGGCAAAGTCGGCCGGCGACAAATCGTTGAAATTGATGGTGTCAATTTCGTTGTTGAGGTAGCCGATAAAGTAGGTCGCCGGCGACATATAGATGCCTTCTATTGTCGCCAGTCGCGGCGGCCGATACCCTTTGTAATGAGGATTGGCTTTAAAGACCACTTTGAAACCGGGATCAAACTCGGCCAGCATAAAGGGCCCGGACGAAACGGACGTGGCCGGATCGTTATTGTAGTAGGGGCCGTGTTCTTCGAGCGCCTTTTTTTGTAGTGCATAGGCGTATTTCATGATTTTTGGCAGCGGTGGGAACACGCCCTTGGTAACGATCTCTAAGGTCAGATCGTCTACGGCTGTCACCCCTAATGCCTCGACGGGCAATTCGCCAGCGACGACGGCGTCCCAATTTTGGATCCCGCCCTTGTCGACAAAAGTATAGTACCAAGCGAAATCCCAAGCGTGATCGGGGCTGGCGCTAAAACGAAAGGTGGCGACATAGTCGTGGGCTGTCACCGGCGTGCCGTCGCTCCACATCAGACCTTCGTGTAGTTTGAAGGTCCAGGTCTTGCCGTCTTCGGCCACCGACCAACTTTCGGCGGCGCCGGGTTGGGGTGACTGTGTTTTGTCGAAGGTCACCAGCGGGTCGTTAAAAAAATTGGAGCCACAATAGGGCTGATATACACTAACGGAAAAGTCGAAGGTGACGGAGTTGGCGGCATTGCTGCAGGGGATGCGCAGGATCTGCTCGCTATAGGGGGCTGCATCGGCGGGCAGAGTTTGGCCGTTGATCGTTTTTTCCTGGGCATCACTAGGTTGGCTACAGACCAACAGGGCGAGCGGAAAAAATAAAACCAGAAAAACAAACAAACGCTTTAATGTCTTAATCTCGGTTTTCCTTTGCCTGAGTGTTGGCGTTTAAAGGCAGTGCACTCGCGGGCTGTCGCAGCAGACACGCCACTTGGCGCCCGTCTCCTGTATCGATGAGTTGGGGCACCGTCGTTTTGCACTGGTCCTGTCTCTCGGCGCAGCGAGGATGGAAGGGGCACCCAGAAGGCACGTCGGCCGGGTTGGGCACATCGCCTTCGAGAATAATTCGCTGCTGACGTCGCTTCGGATCGGGAATGGGCACCGCCGACAACAAAGCTTGGGTATAGGGATGAGAAGGTTTTTTGTAGAGCAACGCTTTGGGGGCTAATTCGACGACCTTGCCCAGATACATTACGGCTACCCGGTCGGAGATATGGCGCACGACGCCGAGGTCGTGCGCGATAAACATATAGGTCAGCCCCATTTCCTCTTGAATGTCCTGCAGCAAGTTGACGATCTGCGCTTGCACCGAGACATCGAGTGCTGAAACGGGCTCGTCGGCGACGATAAACTCCGGCTCGACAGCCAAGGCGCGCGCGATGCCGATGCGCTGGCGCTGGCCACCAGAAAATTCGTGCGGGTAGCGGCGGGCGGCATTGGCGGGCAAACCGACCATCTCTAGCAGTTGACCGACCCGTTGTCCGATGCCTTTGCCGCGGGCGAGGCCATGCGTGACGATGCCCTGGGCGATTATACTGTGCACCGTCATACGCGGATTTAAAGAACTATAGGGGTCCTGAAAGATAATTTGCATCCGGCGGCGCATCGCGCGCATTTTGTCCCCGGACAATTGGCCGACATTCTCTCCCGCAAAATGCACCTGACCGGCCGTGGGTTCAATAAGGCGCAGGATAAGACGTCCCAAGGTGGTTTTGCCGCAACCACTCTCGCCGACGACTCCTAAGGTTTCGCCTTTATAGACATCAAGCGACACGCCGTCGACTGCTCGGACCTGGCCAATTTCTTTGCCCCAACGGCTCTTGTTGACGGTGAAGTGCTTGGTCAGGCCGTCGGTCTTTAGTAGGGGGGTGGGTTCAACCATCGGTCTTCCAACAGGCTGCTAAGTGACCGTCTTGTATTTCGACCAAGGGCGGTGCGGCCTCTCGACAGTGATCTTCTACCAGTGGGCAACGCGATTGGAAGCGACAGCCGATGGGTAGGCGACGAACGTCTGGCACGGTGCCTGGAATGATTTCGAGTCGGTTTTGGTCGAGGTCGAGGTCGGGGATTGAACGTATCAGGCCTTGTGTATAGGGGTGGCGAGGGTTTGCAAAGAGCGCGTCCGTTGTTGCGCTTTCGACGATGCCGCCGGCGTACATCACGGCGGCGCGATCGGTTGTCTCAGCCACGACGCCTAGATCGTGGGTGATAAGCAAGATAGCCATGCCCAACTCTTCTTGCAGTCGAGCGAGTAATTCCATTATCTGCGCCTGGACTGTAACATCGAGTGCCGTAGTCGGCTCGTCGGCAATGAGCATCTTGGGGTTGCACGAGAGCCCCATGCCGATCATGACTCGCTGGCGCATACCGCCGCTGAGTTGGTGGGGATATTCGTTGGCGCGCTGCTCGGGGGCGGCGATGCCGACCAAACGCAGCATTTCGACGGCGCGATTATGGGCTTCGGCTCTGGAGACTTGCTGGTGTAATTCTACGGCCTCGGCAATCTGTCGACCACAGGTGAGCACCGGGTTGAGGCTGGTCATCGGTTCCTGAAAGATCATTGCTATCTCGTTGCCGCGGATGGCGCACATTTCCTCGTTCGAGAGGGCTAGTAGGTCGCGGCCATTGATCAGGATTTCACCGCTTTCAATCTTGCCCGGCGGTTCGCTGATTAGACGCATGATAGAGAGGGCGGTGACGCTCTTGCCACAGCCACTTTCCCCGACTAACCCGAGTGTTTCGGCGGCGCCTAATTGGAAGGAGACTCCGTCTACCGCTTTGGCGACTCCGGCGCGCGTATGAAAATAAGTGCACAGGTCCTCGACTCTTAGCAGGGCTGAGTCAGTAACTTCGGGTGATGGCATCTAATGTCAATCTGCGATAATATGACGTGAAGTAACTAAAGGCGATACGACTTGCAGTTCTACCCATATCTACTGCCGAGGCGAAGCCGTGATCTCATGCTGTTTTGCAGCCCTTGACCGTCTATGTTTAATACGGCTTTATATAGCCTGCACTTGTTGGCAGTATCGCGGGAATGCCGTGTAATATAACAGTGCTTTCAACTGCTAGGCAAGGGTTCACTTGCAGCGCGCTGGCAGGTTGTTGCCTAGGTCGTCGACGTGTTCTCGAATGAAATTAATTGTATCGGGGTGCTGAGACGGCAATTGACTGCGTCCGACTAACGATAAATAGGAGTAGAGCGTGTCCGATCTAATACAATCTTGGCCGACTACAGAGGAAGAGGAAAAGTACTGGCGGGGTATATCTGCGGGTTTTATGGATGCGGATGATGAGTCCTATCTCAATACGGGGTCGTGGGGCGTATTGCACCGCTCGGTCTTTGCGGCTTTGGTCAAAGGCCTGGAGGAATTGGAAGGGAATCCGACGAATAATCGCGGTCGACTCGTCGAGCGCATGAACCATGCGCGGCAAGATCTCGCCGCTTTTCTCAACGTGCAGTCCGAAGACCTGGCATTTACCACCAATGTCACGGTCTCTATGAACCAGATCATCCATGGCCTCTCCTGGAATTCGGGCGACGAGATTCTTGCGTCCGATCAGGAGTATGGCGCTATCGACAACTGTATGCACCACGCCGAGCGTCAATATGGCGTAGTGGTGCGCCGGGCGCCCATTGCCATTCCACCAGTGGGTCCCGAGGAGATCGTGGCCTCTTTTCGCGAGGCGATTAGCGAACGCACGCGCTTGCTCTTTATCAGCCACGTCACTTCGCCTTCGGGGCTGATTACGCCGATCAAAGAATTGGCCGAGTTAGCGCACGAGCACGGTGCGATGATCGCCGTTGACGGAGCGCATGCCCCCGGTCAGATTCCTCTGGATCTGACGGATTACGGTTGTGATTTTTATGGCGGCAATTGCCACAAATGGCTCTGCGCCCCCAAGGGCACGGGCTTTCTTCACGTTCGTCAGGACGTCCAGGAAAAGCTCAGCCATATTGCTGTTAGTCACGGGTATGATCGAGAGGGGGCCGTGCAAAATGAGAGCGGGCAATTGCAGATAAAAGGACAGCCTTTTATGTGGCAACTAACCAGTATCGGCACCCGTGAGTTGTCCTGCTTTGGTGCCGTGAGCGAAGCTATTGCGCTGCAACACGAGATCGGCAAGGAGCGCATCGCCGCCCGTGGTCGACAGCTGGCCGCCTATTTGCGGCAGCGCATGGCAGAGACGGGCTGGACGGAACCGCTCTATTCGCCGCATGCGGACCTTTCTAATTCACTTTCTACTTTCAGGCTCAAAGGCTTCGGTTCCGTTAATCCCGGACAGGCACTCTACGAGAAGTACAAAGTTTCCACGCCGATTTGGGGCGAGGCAGAGCCCGGGTATACCCAACGAGTGTCTACGCATATCTACAACCATTTTGCAGATATTGATCGCATGGTTGCCGCTCTAAACGATATCAGGGAAGGATAAATTTTGTTGAGTAAACGTCTTGTTGAATACAGTCTCCTCCTCGCCTTTTTATGCGCCGCTATCCCGGCTGCAGCCGCAGAGACCACGGTCCATGGTTTGGTCCTGCCCGCAGATGCGCTGCCCTATAGCGAGCAGGTGCTGCGCATTCCCTGTAGCAATACGCGCAATGAAGTTACCTTCGACTTTTCCGTCAGCGTCTACCAGCGTTACTGCAATTCAGATCTCTTTAACGATGCGTTAATCGAATTCGATAAATCGTATACGCCTCAGCCCGGCACGGCGGAGAGTTGGTCAGTGGCTGACGATGGCATGACCTGGACCTTCAAACTATACGAAGGCCTGATGTGGAGCGACGGCACGCCGCTTACAGCACACGACTATGTCGCCACCTTTCGTCTTAGTGCCAGCCCCGATCACGCTTGGGATCTGGCCTGGTACTATACATTTATAGATAAGGGCGGTATCAAAAATTGGGACGCCGTCATCGCCGGCGAGCTGCCCGTAGAAGATTTAGGCGTGAGGGCGGTAGACGATCTGACGTTGGAGATTGTCACCAAGGGCGTATTTCCACCCTTTCCCCAAATTATGAAATACGCCTCTACGCTGCAGAAAAAGGCGCTCGAAGAACACGGCCCCTACTACAATAACGACCCGGCCACGTCCGTTTCGTCCGGGCCTTATATGTTGGAAACATTCGACCCGGGTAACAAAATCGTCGTCGTGGCCAATCCCCATTATACGGGCTATCGGCCGCCGCGTCTGGCGCGCATAGAGGGCATTTATATGTCGCCGGCCACGTTCTTCATCGCCTACCTCAACAACGAGATTGATACGATTGGTTCCAACGAACTCTCGCCGGCCGACTTTGCCACGATCAACCGAGATCCCGAGCTGAAAAATAATTATCTGCGCCCGGGCATGGTCGGCTCTGATTATCTCTTTTTTGATACCTATAACCCTCCATTCGACAATCTCGATGTGCGCAAGGCTTTCGCCCACGCCATCAACCGCGAGGCCATTGTCAAAGGCATCTACGGCGAGATCAAGGCGATGCCGGCGCACTCGATGCTGATGCCCGGTTTTCCCGCCGCCGACGTAACGGGCGAACTAACGAACTACCAGCGCTTTGACTGCGGCCTGGCCAAAGAGCATCTGGCCGCCGCTGGTTATGCCAGCGGTGACGATTTTCCGTCGCAGATTATGTGGATGCGCAACGAGTCGCCGGGTATGTCGGCTGTCTATCAGGCGACGGCGGCTTCGATTTCTCAGTGTTTGGGGATCAGTATCCAGGTTTCCAACAAAGATTCCAAAATTTTTATGGACGAGCTGGATCGACGACCGACGGGAATTACCTTGGGGGTCGTCTCTTATACGCTGGACTTTGTCGATCCGACCAACTTATTGGGGATATGGGAATCGAGCGGGCGTCATTCGTGGCGCAACGAAAACTTCGACCGCATAATGGACGAGGCGAGCGGTCTGCTCGAAGATCCCGTACGCCGAGAACAACTTTTTCGCGATGCCGAGCGCATTTTGGTGGAAGAGGTCGGCGGGGCTTTTATTGCCCACCGCTGGGCGGGCAATCTCTACCGACCGACGGTGCGCGGGGAAGGCATCCGCGAGCCGGGGCCCAACGGCACCTACGGTGCGCACTTCGGCAACGACAAGAATATCAGCACGATGTATATCGGAAAATCTCCATAGATGAAGACGATTGGCCTCATCGGCGGCATGAGTTGGGAGAGCACCGAACTCTACTATCGCTGGATCAATGAGGGCATTAAAGAACACCTCGGGGGGTTGCACTCGGCGCGGATTGTATTGGTCAGTGTCAATTTTCAAGAGATCGAACTCTTGCAGCGCGAAGGCGATTGGGATCGTGCCGCTGAACTATTGGCGGCGGCAGCCAGAAGTGTTGAAATGGCAGGAGCCGATGTTTTGCTCGTCTGCACCAATACTATGCACAAGGTCGCGCCGCAGGTCGCCGCCGCCGTGAGTATTCCCCTCTTGCACCTGGCCGATGCCACCGCGGTGTCTATCGAGAGAGAAGGTATAAAGGGAGTGGGTTTGCTCGGCACGCGTTTTACGATGGAAGAAGATTTTTACAAGAGCCGCTTGCTCGCCCGCAGTTTAGATGTGATCGTGCCAGATGCTTCAGATCGAGAGATCGTACATCGCGTTATCTACGACGAACTGTGTCTCGGGGAAATAAAGGACGCTTCGCGCCAAGAGTATCTTAGAATAATCGGTGGCCTCAAGGAGCGGGGTGCCGAATGCGTAGTTTTAGGTTGTACGGAAATCACTCTCTTAATAGAGCAGCAACATACGAATATGCCGCTATTTGATACGACGGCAATTCACGCGCGAGCAGCGGTAGAATACGCCGTCTCTTAATGAGTTTCATTGTCTAATACATCCATTGGAGCCTAAGCGATGGGTCAGACCGATAAATCACCGTCTTATGTGCCCACTTGGGAATCGCTCGATAGCCGACCATTGCCTACTTGGTTTGCCGCCGCCAAGTTC
>JBLHGI010000008.1:0-41277 GCA_047616505.1 Planctomycetota bacterium | reverse complement strand
TACTTTACCTGCCGCTACTAATAAGTCGGCCGAGCGAAAGGCCTCTTCGCCGACGGTGAGTACGCGGCTACAGCGCTCGGTTATCTCTTCTGGCGTGTCGTTGTTGGGCAGCTTTTTCAAGATGGGTGGTTCGGGCTGCGTCAGCACGTCGTAGCTTGCTGGCACGCGTTCGCGGAATAGGCGGGCGCGGATATCCCGATGCCAGTCGAAGGCGTTGCCACCCTCTCTGCCGCTGTCTATGTCGATATCGGCTACGAGCACCTCGTCGGGGCCACCGCCCTCGGCGAGCACGTCACCATTGGGAGCGATGATCATACTGCCCGATTCGCGCATAGCCACGACCAAGTAGACAAAATTATCGACGGCGCGCGTGCGGAAGGCGGCGCGGTCCATATCGGACCCCCCGGCCATGGCGGCTCCGCCCAGCGTTGGGACAAAGACGATATCGGCGCCGTTTAAGGCTAAGCAGCGTATGGCTTCTGGAAAGACCATATCGTAGCAGATGAGCATGCCCACATCGCCTAAGTCGGGCGTTGTGAATACGGGATAGACGTCACCTCGCGTACGTGCGCCGAGCTCGCTATAGGGCATATTGATCTTGTGGTAGCGGCCTATTTCGCGACCATCGCGGCCGAGGAAAAATGCCGTATTATAGCGTTGGTCGTCTTCGATATGGTCGTTGCAGCACACCAGCTGCATCTGGTGCTGTGCTGCGGTGGCGCCTAGGTGTGTGAGCATTTTTTCAACGGCGGGCACTAATACGGCTTGGCGCAAATCAGGATGGATACCAGCCCAGTGCTCTAGCCCTAGCGTATCTTCTGGTAGGGCGGCTACATCGCAGCCGAGCTGTCCGGCGCGATCTACCAGGGATGCGAGAGCATCGATGTTTTTGTCGACGGCGCGCAGAATCTCTGCCGGGTCTGTTAAATGAAAATCAATCAGGCGGCGCGCCGGTTGGATACAACCTATGCGTTGGCTCATATGGTGTATTGCTCCATGAGAGTTTCGTTTAATGTCACGCCGAGGTTAGGGGCTTCCGACGGAGCTGAACGGGCGCGGTTGTTCATGGTCTTATCCTTTGTAATTCTGCAACTCGGCGGATAGATCCAGATATGGAGCCGTGCACGGCGGGCCATCGGCAAAGTGAAATTGACCTGAGCGTAGAGAGCGTTCGCGCAGGGCCAGCAACGCGGATGAACGCGTGCCGCCGCGTTCGCCGTGTAGGCAAATGGCCCCGTCTTGGTTGTGGTCAGCGAAGAGAGTTTGCAGTTTCTCTTTGAGTGCAGTCCAGTTATTGGGCAGTGGAGTCAAAGCAGCACGTGCGTGTTGGATACGGGGGTGGTCGGGATCGTTTATATTTGTTTCGCTTAGCAGATGTAGGCCGGGCGCTAGGGTGATGGGGCGAGCATTGCTCCCGTCATAGTGAATGACAAAGGCCTGTGTTCCATCGGATACGAGTAGGTTGCAGGGATTGTAGCGCACGTGTAAGAGGTGGTCGAGTAGCCAATCGGTAGCCGCGCGCGCCGAGTGTAAGCGCAGGGCGTCAATGCAGAGTTGGCCGCGGGAGCGGCGTGCTGGATCGTTAGTAGCACCGCGCCGATTGGTCAGCGCTACGTGCAGGCCGGAGGGGTTAAGACCTTGCCACGTGCCACCTGCTAATGTGTCGCGACCCGCAAAAATGCTCTCGGACCAAGCGGGCATGGTGGCCGGACGGGCATAGCGTTCTTCGCGGTTGGCGGCAACGATCGTAGGGTGCGTTTTTAGCTGTTGGTGCGCCAAGATGCACAGGCACATAGGGTCTACCTCGTTGGGCGAATTGTACGTGTGGCTAGCGGCACTGTCAAGCTGGACGCCATTTGTCGTAGCATTGAGGTCTCGTAGTAATGTATTGTTTTTAAAGCCATTTTGCCTAGCCCCTTGACAGGTACTATAGGTTCATCACTAGTTATATCGCTACGGGCTGTTCCCCGTCGGATAACCTTATGAAAAAACTGATAGCGATAGACTACTTGCAGGTGGGCATGTTTCTCGATGCCGAAGCCGTTACCGAATCCAAGGACGGCGAGGAACTGAAATACCTGTCCGCGCTTAATTCTGTCGGTGGGACCGTCAAGCGCGCGCGCTTAACGGGGCGCATGCACGAGAAGATCTCGGCCGAGGGAGGGCTGCGGATCGCCAGCGATGGTATGGTCGAAAGTCTGAAGTCGACGGGACTTTCGATGGTGACGATTGATACGGAGAAGGGCAGTGATCTGCCCGAAGGCGTCAAACCGCTCACCGACCCCAACCGCAAGCCGCCGCCCGAAGGTCGTCTAGTCCACTACGACGAGGAAATCGAAAAGGCCAAGGAAGTACGCGACGAGACAACCGACACCTTAAAGACGGCGCTCAGCGATGTGGCTGAGGGCAAGGAGATGGATGTTGAGAAGGTGCAGGAGGCCGGCGGCGTTATTTCCGAGAGTATTCTGCGCAATGTCGACGCGATGGTCAGCCTGACGCGCATAAAGAAACACGATCCCTATACGGCCATGCACTGCATGAACGTCTGCACTCTAGTTACGGCTATGGCGATGCACGACGGTACGGACCCGGAGCTTTTGCCGATGATTACTACAGCGGCCCTCTTGCACGACGTGGGCAAGACGCGGGTGCCTCTGGAAGTGCTCAATAAGCCCGGCCGCTTTGAACCGCACGAGTTGCAAGAGATGCGCAAGCACGCTACGCACAGCGGCGATATCATGCGCGAAGATGGCTCTTTTTCCGAGGAGCAGATCGCCATAGCTGAACAACATCACGAGATGATGGATGGCACGGGTTATCCCAAGGCTCTTTCAGGCGATCAGATTCACTACTATGCGCGTCTGACGGCTGTCGCCGATGTCTACGATGCCTTGACGGCCAAACGCGTTTACAAACCGGCCATGCCCATGTACCAGGCGCTCTTGCGTATTCACAAGCTCAAGAATACGGAATTCGATGAGCACGCCGTCGACCTCTTTGTAAAAACGCTGGGTCTTTATCCGGTTGGTTCGCTGGTCGAACTAAACACCGGCGAACAGGGCATTGTCTACGAGCCAAACCCGAAGGACTCGCGCAAGCCGGGTGTTGCGCTCTTAACTCAACCGAGCAAGAAGCCGCGCGCCGCGCCTTATATCGTAAATTTGGCGATTCGCTCGCAGGCCGATGGCCGCGAAATTACGCGGGTGCTCGATCCCGAAAAAATGAAAATCGACATAGAAAAAATAATGGCTGACGTGGAAGCGCGCGGCGAACGAACGGAGCGGATGCGAAGATGAAGGGAGCACGTGTTAAGGGGCCTTTTGAGTGGGAAGTGGTGGAATTGGACAAACCGCAGGCGGGCGAGGGACAGATGTTGGTGCGCATGGAAGAAGTGGCTATTTGCGGCAGCGATTTCCCCGACTATTGTGGTATTTGCCCAGAGTATCCGCTCTTGCCCGGCGGTTCGGGGCACGAAGGCATAGGTATTGTCGAAGAGTGTAAGAGCGGCAACTATAAAGAGGGCGAGCGCGTTTTGTTGTGGGGTTTTGACCGTTGGCGCGGCCTCTTCCAAGAATACGTGCCGGTGCGCGATAATGGCCTACTGCGGTTGCCGATGGATAAACCGCGCGAGACGGTACTGATGAGCCAATTGTTGGGCACGGTGCTGCGTTGTTTTCGCAAGTTGGGCAATGTGCTCGATTACCGAGCCGTGGTATTGGGCCAGGGGCCAGCGGGCCAGCTCTTTACGGGCGTTCTGCGCAATCTTGGCGCCAAGCAGATCATCGCGGTCGATCCGCTCGACTATCGTCTCAACGTTTCCGAGCAGATGGGGGCGACACACTGCGTCAATCCGGATAAGGTCGACGTAGTCGAAGCCGTGCGCGATATAACCGAGGGGGCCATGGCGGATTTGGTCATCGAGGTCGTTGGTGGCGAGGATACCTATAACCAGTGCTTAGACCTGACGCGGCGTTTTTCCGAAGTCGTCTGTTTTGGCGTGCCCGACAAGGAAAACCACGAAGGTGTTATTAGGCTGCCTATGATGGAAATGCAGCGCCGCGAATTAAAGCTGGTGCTTTCGGTCAATTATGGGGACAATCCCTATGCAGACTACGCGCTGGCGCTCGATTGGATTGTACAGGGGCGTCTCGATGTGAATCCGCTGGTCACGCACGTGTTGCCCTTTACCGAAATACAGCGCGGTTTTGAGTTAGCGGTGGATAAACCCTTAGAAGAAAAGGCCGTAAAGGTGGTTCTTGAATTTTAGGTGAGCCATTTAGATATCTAGGTTCGACTTGTTTAAATTTCACACCGCGCACGAGAGGCCGGAGACTAGCTCTCCGGCTGTTTTTTTATTTGCTGCGTGCGCTGTGTTTGTAGCATTTCTCTTTCGACGTAATAGCTCATGGATCTGGTGATACTGACAGCGACGCTTTTTGAGCAGGATTTGTTGCGCGAACAGCTGGCCGAAGCGGTCTTCTGCGAAGTGGCTGGGCGCCAGTGGGCAACGGGGTCCGTGAGTGAACGAGAGGTGCTCTTGGTCGAGACGGGCATGGGGGCCGTTAACTGCACGCACGCACTGAGCTGTGTTCTACAGTCGCACGTGCCGGCTGCCGTGTGGCAAGTGGGCGTGGGGGGGGCCTATGCCGAAAGTGGTTTGGTCGTGGGGGATGTGGCCGTGGCCAGCGAAGAAAATTATGGCGATGTCGGCGTGCGTTTAGACGATGGCTGGCGCGATGTCGAACAGACGATCGGGCTGCCGCTTTTAAGGCGAGGCGAGAAGACGTATTATAACCGCTTTGCTTTAGATGCTACGCGCGCAAAGCGAATGGCTGAACAGATAAGTGGTTCGTTCAAGGCGGCGGCGGGGCCGTTTGTCACGGTGCAGGAATGCACGGGCACAGACGAGTTGGGGCATGAGCGCGGCCGGCGCTTTAAAGCGCTGTGTGAAAATATGGAGGGCGCGGCGGCGGCGCATATATGCGCTCTCTACGAAGTCGACTTTGTCGAGCTGCGAGCGATTAGTAATATCGCCGCGCGGCGCAATCGCGATACGTGGGAACTGCCGTTGGCCTGTCGGCGAGCGCAGGAGGCGGCGCTGCAACTCTGTGCGGAAGGTTTCTGAGGTAGTTATGGAGAAGATATCACTGGGGTATTCGCCCTGCCCGAACGACACGTATATTTTTTATGCGTTAGTGCACGGGCTCATTGCTGATGCGCCGTCTTTTGGAGAAGTTTTAGAAGATATTGAAACGCTCAATAGCATGGCGTTTAAGGGCCAGCTCGACGCGACGAAGATTTCCTTTCACGCCCTGGCCCATTTGCGTGAGCGCTATTGTCTATTGCATTCTGGGGGAGCACTGGGGCGGGGTTGTGGACCATTGGTGGTCGCCCGCGAAACGGTCGACCCCGGCGCACTGCGCGGCAAGCGCGTGGCTATTCCCGGAAAAATGACGACGGCGGCTTTGCTCTTACAGCTCTTTGACGCAGAGATTGTCGATCTGGTAGTGATGCCGTTTAACGAGATTATGCGTGCGGCTGAGACGGGCGTAGTCGACGCTGGGCTCATAATCCACGAGAGCCGCTTTACCTATCCTGAACGCGGTTTAAAAAAGGTGATCGACCTCGGCGAGTGGTGGGAAGAGAGCACGGGGCACGCGATTCCACTCGGGGGGATTTTGATGCGACGCGACTTGGGTGCCGAGCTGATTGGTCGCGTCGATGCCGCGTTGAAGCAAAGCGTTGAATACGCCCATGCCCATCCAGAAAAAGTGCGCGACTATATCTGCACTTATGCTCAGGAGATGGACGAAGAGGTCATGCAGGCGCATATCGAACTCTATGTAAACCAATACACACTTGATTACGGCGAAGACGGCGAGGCCGCTATTTTTGACCTTATGCAGCGCGCCGAAAAGGCAGGTCTGGTAGAGGCTTCGACCTTGCCGCTCTTTGTCTCGTGATTTCTCGTGCTATCAGATAGGAGAACAGCATGAAACTACTGCAGTTTATCGATCCACAGGACGGTCAGCATCTAGGTTTGGTCGATGGCGACGAGGTGGTCGATCTGAGCCAGGGCGAAGGCGCACCGCGCTCGCTCTTCGAAGTCTATTATGACGGAGGAGGCGACGAGGTTGGTTTGGTTGCGGCCATTGGACAATTGAGGGCTGCAGCGGGTAGTGCGCGGCGTTTGGGTTTACAGGAATTGTTCGACAATCGCGATACGGCTAAGCCGCATTTGGCCAAGCCTATCAGTGGTCCGGCGGGCAACCCGCATGCCCTCAAAGTGTGGCTGGCTGGTGTTACGCACGAGGTGAGTGCCAAGCTGCGCGAGATCGAAGCACAGCATGCGACGGGATCGTCCGTCAATGTCTACGATCAAAAATACCGGGAAGTCTCCAGCGGCGGCCGTCCGGAACTCTTTTCTAAAGGGGAGCCCGATACGGTGCTGGGACACGGTCAGGATATGACGCGGCCGGCGGATACGGTGCGTCTGGTGCCCGAGACCGAATTGGTCAGCGTCTATGGCCTCAACAAAAAAGGCCAGCTCGAACGTTTGGGTTATACGGGTGGCAACGACGTGACGGATAATGGTATTGAGGCGGACAATCCGCTCAATTTGCCGCAGGCCAAAAACTGGTCGGGAGGCTGCGCCTCGCTGGGGCCGGTGCTGATAACGGCCGACGAATACGACGACGGCGATGTAACGGTTTCGTGCGAGATTTTGCGCAACGGCGAACGCGTTGGTTTTAAAGAGGGCAATACGGGCCAGGACAACCTCAATATGCCCGATAGCTTGCTGCATTTAGAGCGCCATCTCTTTAGCCGGATTCCACTGGAAGAACGCACGCTGCTGGCCTTTTACTGGGGCACGCCGATCGTTTTTACCGAAGAGGATTTGAGCGGCGGCGTGCAGGTGGGCGATGTGATGCGTCTGCATTTTTCTGGCGGTATTGGCGTGTTGGAAAATGGCGTAATGGAGCTGAAGGATACGGGGCAGTTGGCGGGCTTGGAAAAGCGTTAGTCACCTGTTTGAACAGACTATATGAAGAAAGGGAGATGGGCTAAAGAGCTCGTCTCCCTTTCTTCATATGATCTGCTATAAAAAAATTTAGCTCAGATATTGATCCGATGCACCCCTTGTAAAATCGTAGTGTGGGAAGTGGCACCAGCTGCGGTTTTGTCCCTGCATGACTCCGGCAATAAGGCGGCGGCGATAGAGGCTAGCTAAGTTCTCTGCGGCCATCGCGTCGGGATTAAAATTAGCCAATACTAGTTTTTTTAGCTGCTGTTCCACGGCGGCATGAGCTGGATCGCCGCAGAGGTTGTTCCATTCGCCCGGATCTTTTTTTAGGTCGAAGAGCTGGGCGTCGTAGCCATGGATATAATTGTATTTGTACTGGCCTTGGCGGACCATGATACAGGGCATGCCAACGGCTTCGTGCGCTTGGGAAAAGATGGCGCGGTCACCGTGTTGTCCTTCTATGATGGGCAGCAGGCTTTCGCCGTCGTGTGGCAAATGCGCCGGTGCGCCGGCCAGTTCGCAGAAGGTCGGCAGCAGATCGATCAGGTTGACGGGGATGTCGCAGACGGAGCCGGCTTTCCATTGGTCGGGAAAGCGCGCGATGAGCGGCACGCGGGCCGACCATTCGTAAAAGCCGCGTTTTTGCACCATTTCTTTTTCGCAGAGCATGTCGCCGTGATCGGAACAGAATACGACGACGGTATTCTCGGCCAAGCCCGTCTGCTCGAGTGTTTGTAGCAACTCGCCGACCTTGCGATCCATATAGCTGACTAACGCGTAGTAGGCACGGCGCAGGCGGTAGAGTCCATCGGCATCGCGCAGGTTGTGGCGGCGCGTGCCGTGGTAGGCGTTTAAATTGCGGTCCATCATCGAATAGCTCGCGTCCAGATTCGCTGGAAAATCGGGGATTTCTATTTCGGCGCCCTCGTATAGATCCCAGTATTCCTGCGGCGGCCAGAACGGTTCGTGTGGGTGGTGATACGAGGCGCATAACATAAACGGCTTGTCGGCTTTGCGGCCCTGCGCGCGCAGATATTCTATGGCGCGGAAATGCGTCTCTTCGTCGTAGGATAGGCAGTTGTGCCAGGTGTCGATTTTAACGCATTGGTCGTCGTAGCTGGCGGCGTTGTAGCTCAGACGCTGGCTCATGACGTCTTCGCAGTCGGCGCCCTTGCTCTCTTTGATGGCGATCCACTCGTCTTTTACCCAGCTAAAGTCAGAAGAATAGATGTCAGTGGTCAGGCGCGTGCGGAAACCGTGCTGTTGCTCGGGGCCGACGAAGTGCATCTTTCCCGAGAGCACCGCGTCGTAGCCGGCGTGGCTTAGGTAGTCGGCGAATGTGGGTTGGTCGGCGGCCAGGAGCGAGCCGTTGTCCCAGGCGCCAATATTTGAGGCGTGGCGTCCCGTCATCATACAGGCGCGGCCCGGCGAGCAGAGCGGGAATGGAGTGTAGGCCGAGTCGAAGCGCACGCCCTCGGCGGCGAGGCGGTCGAGATGGGGCGTTTGCACTACGGGATGGCCATAGGCGCCGGTCAGTGCGGCGACCATCTGATCGGAGACGATAAAGAGAATATTGGGGCGATCGCTCATAGCTTGACCTCTTCTTTGCTGCGCTTGCTAATAGTTGAACTTTTCGCACTAACATGGGGCGGCCTTAGGGCTGCGTCAATCGAAAGATCTCATTTGAATAGAGAAGCGCCGCCGCCCCAAAAACGCCTAGCGGCCATGTTTTTTTTGCAGAACTTGGTTTGGGGAGCACAGGTAGTATTGCTTTCGGGGCATCTGGCGGCGCTGGGTTTTAGTGGCCAAGAGATTGGCTACGTCTCGGCAACGGGGTCGCTGGGGGCGATTCTGTCACCTCTGATTGGCGGCTGGTTAGCGGATCGATTTTTGCCAGGACAGGTATTTGCCGGTATATGTTATCTGCTCTGCGCACCGGTTCTGTGGCTGGCTTGGGGGCAGACGGAATTTCTGCCGCTCTTGGCCGCGATGTTTGTTTTTTCCGTGCTGCATATGCCAACGGCGGCCGTGACTAATGCCATTGCCTTTACGCACCTGAGGGATACGCGGCTATTTGGGCGCGCGCGGGTGTGGGGTAGTATTGGTTGGGTGGGCATTAGCTGGTCGCTGAGTGCGTATCTGCGTTTGTGGGAGGGCTGGAATCCCGCACAGAGTCATCTCGGCGATGGGCTACTCGTCGCGGCGGTCTTGGCGCTGGTCATGGGTCTCTATTGTTTTTTTCTGCCTTCTACGCCCCCCGTTCGTGGTAGTCGCAACCCACTGGCCTTTCTCGAGGCATTTGTGCTGTTGCGCCAACGCAATTTTGCGGTGCTGTTTGGCACGGCTTTTTTGGTGTCGGTGATGAGCCCGTTTTCGCAGAACTTTTCTTTTATTTTTTTTACGGATGCCCAAGGTGGACCCGGGCTGGCGCCTAGTACGACGAGTTGGGTCTTGAGTTTGGGGCAGCTCTTGGAAATTCCCATTATGCCGTTCTTGGGGGTGTGGATCACGCGCTTGGGCATGAAGCGGATCATTGTGCTGGGAGTGCTGGCGCAGGCTTTGCGTTCGTTGGTATTGGCGCTGGGGCAACCGCTGTGGTTGTTGGTGGTGGCCCAGGGGCTTAACTCGCTCTTTATCGTCTGTTTTATCGTGGCGGCCATGGTCGTCGTAGAGCGTTTGAGTCCAAACCATATGCGCGCGCAGGCGCAGGGACTGTTGGTGTTGGCTTTGCGGGGTTTAGGGCCGCTGTGTGGGCATGTGCTCGCCGGTCGCGTCTACGATTGTTTTGCACTGGCGAATGGTTCTCACGCTTGGCCGCTTATTTTTCTCATCCCCGCTGTGGCCTCTTCCCTTATTGCGCTGCTCTTTTTCGCGCTTTTTCGCGACGATGGCGATTAGGGCAATAGCTGCTGGCGCGCGATATAATCGGCACTGGCCTGTGCTACGATATGGTGGCCATAGCGGCTGAAGTGGTGGTCGTTGGGCAAGAGATAGATATCTTGAGGGTTGGTGGCGTTCGTGGCCAGGCGCGCCAAGACATCGGACAGGCTGAGATGGGCGATGCTCCGCTGGGTGAGGGCCGCCGAGAGCAGGGGGAGGAGGGGGTTGGAACTGAGCAGGGTATTAGCTTCGGCATTCGACGCGACGGCCAACGCGTGTTGCAGTGAGTCGGCGTTGGTTGCCGCAAGCGCAGGCCATGCCGCGGCTGGTATTGGTTCGGGGACGAGGACGATTAATAGGGGAATATCGCGCTCTATCAGCAGCGTATTGAGTGTGTCAATGTGGGATAGATATTCGTCGAAGTAGGATCTATAATCGTTCTCATCTGCTGCCGGCAGCGATTCGATATGATGGCTCATGTCGATGCCGTCTTTTATATTGCGCAGCAAATAGTAGGTAGATGAATAGCGGCGCAAAAATAATTGCAGGGCAAAGAGGGGGTGCTGCGACTGTTGGATATAGGTTTGGCGCGAGAGCACGGAGCGGAAGAAGGGCGCCAACTCGCGCACGTCGTTTACATAGACCTGTAGGAGGACGAGGTCGGGGTCGAGCGCCAAGCCTTTTTCTTGTAGATAGCTGAGTTGGTCGGGTAGGGTCCAACCGGAAAAGCCGGCGTTGATGACTTGGATAGAATCACCGCGTGTCGCATTGAGTAGGCTCTGCATCTGCGCTGTGTATGTTTCGTGGTTGTCGACGAAGGGGCCGAAGGTAAAGGAGTCGCCCAGGCAAAGCAGACGGCGCAGCCCCGATGGTTTATCTCTTGTTATTTCTATATCGGCGCGCAGACCTTGGGCATTGGTGTCGATGCGGTAGGGGGAAAAGGTCGGTCCCTTGTTGGCAGGGGTGACAAGCCCGGCCGTGTAGCGCTTGTTGGCCAGCAGGTCGCCCAGTAACTCGGCGCGATAACCAAAGGGAATATCTTCGGGGATATAGCCGATGATGCGCAGCAGAGCTTCTAAAAAAAAGAAAAAGCAGCCGAGACCTATGGTTGCGGCTAATAGACCTTGGTAGAATGTGCTACGCGGCATCTATGGACGCCACGCCGCCCAGGCCAGACAGAACCAGCCCGCCATAAAGCACAGTCCTCCCAACGGCGTGATGGCTCCGAGCCAGCGCACGCCGCTGAGGCTGAGTATATAGAGGCTACCGGCAAAGAGTACGATGCCGGCAACAAAGGCCCAGCCAGCTATCTGGGTCAGAGCACCGGGCCACTGTGTTATAGCCCAGGCGGTGGCCAGTAGCGCCAGAGCGTGGTACATGTGATAACGAACGGCCACCTCGAAGATGTCGTAGAGATCGGGTGCCAGACGCGGCTTGAGCAAGTGACCGCCAAAGGCGCCGGCCGCGACAGCCAGCAAAGCGAAGAAACTGCCTAGAATAAAGAACCGCTCACTCATAGGTTTTCTTTGATATAGTGTATGGTGCGGGCAAATTGCTCGAGCTCGTAGTCGGCGCGGGCATCGGCGCTCTCTTCGCGTTCGTGCGGGGTGCGCCAGTCTTCGTTCGCCGGGCGCGCGGCCTGGTGCAAAGTGCGAATCGCATTGAGCACTTCATCTTGGGGGCGCGCGGCAAAGGTCGACCAGTAGTCATTTTCTAGAATGCGCACGTGGCGCGCCTGCGCTGCTCCGAGTTCTATGCAGCCCTGTACGTCGGGTGCACCTTTTTCGAAGAGGGCGACCATATCGGGCCAGTCGACGACGCCTTCGCCTAGGGCACAGCGCTTAAAGCGATAGCCCGAAGAAGTTGGGTGGATCGTATAGTCTTTAAAATGCACGTGTTTGAGGATGGGCAGTACGCGCTGGGCAAAAGCGCTGGGTGCTTCGCCGACGGCTAGGGCGTTGGCAACGTCCATCGTGACGCCTAATTGCGGGCTGCCGACGCGCTCGCACAACTCGATGAGTTCCCACGAACAGACGTCCTGGTGGTTTTCGATGCCGACGGGTATGCCGTATTCTTCGGCCAGCGGCATGACTTGTTTGAAGGGTTCGACTAAGGCGCTGAGATAGTCGCGCATGCCCGCGGCGCCATACTCGCGGCGGTCGCCTTCGAGCAGACGGCTGATGGTGGTGCGCACGACGAGTGCGCCCGTTCTGTGTGCCGTTTCGATGGCTTCTCGTAGTGGAGAAATATCCTCGGCGTAGTTGGCGCCGCCGGTATCCAAAAAGAGGTCGATTCCACCGAGGCTTTCTCTAAAGGCGGCGATCTCTTCAGCGCTGCGATTCTGCAAAGAACCAGAGGCAAACTCGACGCTTGCCAGACCGTTGTCGAGGGCTAATTGGGTCAGTCCCTCGGGGGTGTGGGGGTCAATGGCGCGTCCAGCTTCTTTATGTGAGCCGGTGAAGCTCCAGGCACAGAGTCCGATTTTCATGATAGTCTCCTTATGTAGATATAAATATCTGATAAGGAGGAGATGGTGACAATACGAAGGTGTTTTAGTAAAATGAAAAAGTTATGGCGTGTATCCTTTTTTGCGTGTGCTCATAGCTTTCTCATATCACTACTAAAAAGGAAGATCGCGTAGTGTAGAACTGCAAATGAGCCACCTGTTAATAATAACATCCAGTCGTTGCCAATTAGCTCGCCCAGCCAACCTCCAAGTAACCAACCCATAAAACCAACCTGCGAGGCCATCGAATAAACCGCCATCACGCGGCCCAACATACTCCTCTTCGATTGGGTTTGCAAGATGGTTGCCAGACTGGTCACCCAGGGGGGGATGGCCGTTCCCATGATGAATAAAGCGAGTAATGATAGAGGGTACGATGTGGAGAATCCAAAGATGATCATGGTTGCCGACCACGTAGTTGCCCCGTAGAGGATCGGCACGGACATGCGATTCCAGTCGCGGCGATTGGCGACATAAAGGGCGGAGATGCCTTGCCCGATGGCAAAGACCGCCATCATGGTGCCAAACCCAGTGCCTCCGACATCGAAGCGGTCACGAGCATAGATGGGCCAGATCGGCATCACGGCAGATCCCATCAAGATGGAGAATGCCAGCAGCATCACGCGGCTAATGATCGGATGGGCTCTGACGTGCTTGACTCCTTCGACGAGGTTGGACCAAGCAGACGATTTGATCTCGGCCACTTCGACTCGAGGCAAGCGAAATGTGAATAGAACTGCCAGAGCATAGAGCAGGGCCAACGCAAACCACGGCGCAACGAGTCCCGCTGCAGCAATCAACAACCCACCGCTCATTGGGCCGAGGGCGCGAGCAATGCTGAACGTGAAGGTGTTGAGCGAGTTCGCCGCTTGGAGTTGTCCGCGCGGTACCAACTCGACGACGAGGGTATTTGCTGCGGGCATCCCCAAGGCGATGACTCCACCTGCTGCTACGGAAAGTCCTACGATGTGGGCAACTTCCGCAACATCGGCATAGACGATAGCGGCTGTGATGGTAGCGATAAACAAAAGGCCCAGGCGGTCCCACAGAAGAATTGTTCTGCCGCCGACTCGATCAATCAAGATGCCGGCTATTAGTGACCCAAAGAAAAACGGAATGACCCGAAGGCCATTGGCTGCTCCAACTGACAGCTGAGAACCGCCCAACTCAAGAATCAGCCACGCCTGTGCCATGAGCCGTAGCTCAACACCGATAGCATTGGTCAAGTTGCTGAGTAGTAACCATTTGAACGGACTCTGCAAGAGTTCGACAATGCCGTTATCTACCCGTTCTTGATGGCTTTCATCCAAGATATCTCAACTCGTTTATGAGTAACGGTGATAGAGGGATCTATCTATTGAAGCATCTCGTTGGCGGTGTCGTTCCACCGATGTATGTATGGCCAGCTAATATTCCATGCCGCGAGCTAGCTATCCAAAGTAAAGAGTCGCATAGAAAATACCTAGCGTTTGTGATAGAAGTAATTGATTGGGAGTTGGAATATACGTTAAACTGCTGTTCTATTCGCGCTAATTATCCGCAGGGGCGATAACGCATCGCCCAGATGGAAAGATCGCACGTCGCTCCTGTCGAAGAGCTATGCGGATTGACAAAAATCGATATGTATAGAGGGTATAGAGGGCGACATTTATCTATTGTTCTATTGTGTTATCACATCACTATTAAAGGAGTCCCAATGGCAACTGATCGCCTCGAAGAACAGATGGCCTTTATCTTGGAAGTCGAAGGTTTAAAACAGATTTTCCGCCAGACGCTCTTGCCCGGCGACAAACGCCCTGAAAACGATGCCGAACACTCATGGCATCTGAGCTTAATGGCGATTGTGCTGACCGAACACGCGCGCGTGCCCGATTTAGATCTGTTGCAGGTGCTCAAGATGGTGTTGATCCACGATATCGTCGAGATCGATGCCGGCGATACTTTTGCCTATGATACAGTGGGTCATGAGGACAAAGAAGAGCGCGAAAAGGCGGCGGCCGATCGGCTATTTAATTTGCTGCCGGAAGAACAAGCCTTAGAAGTACGTGCGCTGTGGGATGAGTTTGAAGAAAGAGTTACGCCGGAAGCGCAGTACGCGGCGGCGCTGGATCGGCTGCAGCCGCTATTGCTGAATTTTCATACCGAAGGGGCGGCCTGGCGGCGGCACGGGGTAAAAAAAGCGCAGGTCATCGCGCGCAACGAACACATAGGGGAAGGAGCGCCGGCGCTGTGGCAATACGCGCGGCAGATGATTGATAAGGCCGTGGAGTGCGGTTATTTACAGGAGTAGGGTGTCGCTGTTGCAGACCTTATGCCGGAGCGAAACGCTCTAACTGCCAGCGGTCGGCGCGCGATTTTTCCAAGCGCACTTTTAATAACACATCGTTGGCTTCGTAGCGCTCTTCTAAGACTTCGCCTTGTTGGTGCAGCTGCGCTAACAGGCGACCTTCGGTCTGGGGCACTTGCAGGTCTAACTCAATAGAGTTCGCTTGACTATAGGCTACAATGCGCGCGCGCAACTCGTCGATGCCTAAGCCTTTGGCGGCCGAAATCGCTATGGTATCTTCGCGATCGGCGTGGGCGCGCAGGATGTCATCTTCTTCGCCGGGCGCGATCAGGTCTATTTTATTAAAGACTGTTAAGGTCGGATGGTCTTCGAGCTTGAGTTCACGCAGCACTTCTTTTACGGTATCCACCTGCGACTCGTAGTTCGGGAAACTCAGGTCCACTACGTGCAAGAGCAGGTCCGCTTCGATGGCTTCTTCCAGCGTGGCGCGGAACGATGCAAAGAGATGGTGCGGTAGGCGCTTGATAAAACCGACGGTGTCCGTGAGCAGTATTTTGTGGTGCGAGTCTATCTGCACGGCGCGCGTCGTCGAATCGAGTGTGGCGAAGAGCTGATCCTGCACGAGTACGTCGGCGCCAGACACCGCGCGCATCAGCGTCGATTTGCCGGCATTGGTATAACCGACGAGTGCCACTTTGAAGATGTCGGAACGCCCTTTGCGGCTGGTCTCCATCTGCTTGCTGATGCGATCGAGCTTGGCCTGCAAGGCGTTGACCTGACGACTGATCATGCGCCGGTCGGTTTCCAGCTGTGTTTCACCGGGGCCGCGCGTGCCGGCCGAGCCCATGCCGCGAATGGCGCCACCGCCAGATTGGCGCGATAGATGAGTCCACATATGGGTCAGGCGTGGTAGCAGGTAATTGAGCTGGGCGAGTTCGACTTGTACTTGTGCCGTGCTGGTCTGAGCGTGGCGGGAGAAAATATCGAGTATGACCGCACTGCGGTCGAGCACGCGCATATCGGTGCGCGTTTCGAGATTGCGCATTTGCGCCGGTGATAAATCGTTGTCGAAGACGAGCATATCGGCCTCTAGGTCTTTGGCCATCTCTTTGATTTCATCGGCCTTGCCCTTGCCAATATAGTAGGTGGGGTCGACTCGCGCGCGCGCCTGCATGACGCGCCCCGCTTCAACCAGCGTTGCAGTGTCGACTAAGCGGCTCAATTCGTCGAGTGAGTCTTCGGCATCCCAGACGGGGATATGCGGCAGCGAGACGCCTACTAATAGGGCGCGCTCCGGGCGTACTGCAGTAGAATGGTCTCCCAAAAAAGGCCTTTCTCTATACTTTAAATAATGGGCTTAGGTCCTTGTATAAGAACGAAACTAAAGGGTGTAATGTTGTCAATTGCGCCGCTCTGCGGCTAGGTCCTCCATGATCAAGGTGATCAACGCCGTCCAGCCCGTCTGATGGCTGGCGCCGAGGCCACGACCACTCTCGGCGTGGAAATACTCGTGAAACGAGAGCAGGTCGCGCCAGCGCGGATCGTCCTTAAAATGACTGTCGCCGCCGTGGCAAGGTCGGCCATTTTCTCCGTTTACAGCGAAGAGCTTGAGCAGGCGTTGTTCGATTTCTCTGGCGACTTCGCGCAGGTTCATCCACTGGCCCGAGCCCGTCGGGCATTCGACCTTTAGGCCATCGCGGTAAAATTGGTAATAGCGCTCTAGTGCTTCGATGAGCAAAAAGTTGAGCGGTAGCCAGATCGGACCGCGCCAGTTGGAATTCCCCCCGAACATATAGCTGCTGGATTCCCCCGCTTCGTATTCGACGACATGGGTCTTACCACCGGACTGGAAGGTGAAAGGTTCATTGGCATGAATTTTGGACAGCGAGCGCACGCCGTAGGGAGAGAGGAATTCCTCCTCGTCGAGAATATAGTTGAGCATGCGCCGCAAGCGCTCCTGTGTCGGCAGGGCCAGAAGGCGCAGGTTGGAGGCGCCGCCGCCGGTTTTCCGCTGCTCCATATAGGTCATAAAAGACGGTAGGTCGCCGCGCGTTTTGTGGTCTAAAAACCACTGCATGCGTTTGCGAAAGCCCGGCAGGCGATCGATGACGGATTCGTACAATACATCGACCGTGAAGAGTGGTATAATGCCGACCATCGAGCGGATGCGCATGGGGATACTGCGGCCGTCTAGATGGAGGTGGTCGTAGTAGAAACCGTCTTCTTCGTCCCATAGGCCGGTGCCGTCAATGTTGTTCATCGCTTGGGCAATGGCGACGTAATGTTCGAAAAATTTGGAGGCCATGCCGTCGTAGGCGGGATCGTCGACGGCCAATTCCATGGCGATAGAGAGCATACTGGAGCAATAGTAGGCCATCCACGCGGTGCCGTCGGCTTGTTCTAGGTGGCCGCCGGTGGGTAGGGGTTTGGAACGGTCGAAGATGCCGATATTGTCGAGGCCGAGGAAACCGCCGGAAAACAGGTTGTCGTCGTTGAGATCTTTGCGGTTGACCCACCAGGTAAAATTGAGGAGCAGGCGGTGGAAGGCGCGGGCGAGAAAGGCGCGGTCGCGTTTGCCGGGTGGTCCCGTCATCTGGTATACACGCCAGCAAGCCCAAGCGTGTACAGGCGGATTGACATCGCCAAATTCCCATTCGTAGGCGGGAATTTGCCCGTTGGGGTGCATATACCAATCGCGCAGGAAAAGCAGCAGTTGCTCTTTGGCAAAATGGGGGTCAAGGCGGGCAAAAGGCAGCATGTGGAAGGCGCTGTCCCAAGCGGCGTACCACGGGTATTCCCACTTGTCGGGCATGGAGATGAGGTCGCGGTTAAAGAGATGGCCCCAGTCCAGGTTGCGTTTCTGTCCGCTCGTTGCGGGGCGGCGTTCGTCTTCTTTCCAGTCGGCTACGACGTAGTGATAGAACTGTTTGCTCCACAATAGGCCGGCATAGGCTTGGCGGGCGATGTTTTTTTCGTCGTGGTCTAGGTTGGCAGGGATTAGCCCCGCGTAATAGGCGTCGGCTTCGCCGCGGCGTTCGGAAAAAATTTCATCAAATGCGGGCGAGAAGGGTTTGTCGGGCCGTTCTTCGCGTCGCGACAAGCGCAGGCGTACGGTGCGCGTCTCTCCCGCGGGAATCTCGAACTTAAAGTGGGCTGCTGCCTTGGTGCCTTCGCCATCGGGTCGCACCGAGTCTTGGAGATTCTCTACGAGATATTGGTGAAAAGCGTCTTTGCTATAGGCTGGATCTGTCGCGTCGAAGTCGCGCGTTTCGTTGTTGGTAAAGAGCCAGGTCGGTGCGGTGCCCGCGTCCGTTTCTGCCCAGAGGTGAAAACGCCCGAGCGAGGCGTGCTCAACGCAGACATCGTCGCCATTGATGAAGAGTTTGGGAGTGGACCAGTCGCGTTCGTGCGACGAGCCGCCCTGCCAGGTATTGCGCAGCCAGAGCGAGGGCAGTAAGTGCAATGGGGCTGATTCTGGGCCGCAGTTGTGTGCGCTGATGAGCACGAGGATGTCCTCGGGGCTATTCTTGGCGTATTCGATGCAAATATCGAAGTAGCGGTTTTCGGCGAAAACGCCGGTGTCCACCAATTCATACTCGGGATCTTTGGCGCTGCGGCGCCCGTTTTCAGCGACGAGATCGTCATAGGGGAAGGCTGCCTGCGGGTATTTGTACAGGGCTTTGGCATAGGAATAGGTGGGGGTGGCGTCCAAGTAAAAATAGGATTCTTTGACGTCCTCGCCGTGGTTGCCTTCCGGTCCGCTCAGGCCGAAGAGCCGCTCTTTGAGAATGGAATCGCGGCCGTTCCACAGCACGGGAGCAAAGCAGAGCCGGCACTGGCGGTCACAGAAGCCGAGTAGGCCGTCTTCGCCCCAGCGGTAGGCCCGATAGCGCGCCTGATCGTGCGGAAAGTGTTCCCAGGGTCTGCCGTCGGCCGAATAATCTTCGCGCACTGTGCCCCACTGGCGATCGGCTAGGTAGGGGCCCCAGCGCTTCCAATTGGAATTAGCATGGCGGGTGAATTCTTCTTGCAGGCGATCTTTTTCGATGCGGTTCGTCAAAACGGGAAGGACTCCATAGGGGCTGCACGGTGTACCATCAGTTGAAGCAGGATAAGAAGCAAAATGTATGCGATTGTGTGCTTGGTGGGAAGATGCGGGCGTATATTCTCGTGCGAGAACAGTTCACGCGAATGGCGGGTTAAATCAGGGCGGATCGACGAAGTGACATAATTGTAATTCCCACAACGAAAAAATAACGAATTTGTTTCCTGTAGTTCGCGTGTATTTATGTCGTGCAGAATGTAAATTATTGTTAAAATGAAACTTAAAGAACTTAGCGATCCGGTGGCACCCATTTTGCCATATGTTTGGTCAACAAATATAACACTACGTTACGGAGTCTGGGGATGCCTGAAAAAAAGATGAAAAAACGCAAAGTTTTTCAGATTGCTGCGCCGGAGGCGAATGCGGTTTATTTGGCCGGGGATTTTAACGGCTGGAAGCCCGATGTCCGCCCGCTAAAGGAGGGCCGCAATGGTATTTGGAAAACGACATTGACGCTGCCACCGGGTATTTATGAATATCGCTTTGTCGTCGATGGCGAATGGTGCGACGATCCGCGCTGTGATGAGAAAGCGCCCAATAGCTTGGGGTCGGAGAACTGCCTGTTGCACCTTTAGCAATCTATCATAGCTCTCACGTACGTATTATCAGGTTAGGTCAGGGCAAATCGATCCCTTGTCCCTGAGGTTTGCTCTGCCGTTGAGCGGGTATGCGCCTTGACACTTTCAGGGGCAAACTCTACTCTAGTTGGGCCTGCAGCGGCCCGCCATTTCTCGCTTTTTTCACCCCATAAATCGCCGCTTCAGGTCGCCTTCAGGAGGGCAACTTGAGCGATATCGAATCTACTAAAAATCTTGATGACCAGGCCGCACCCGAAGAGTTGGGAGTGTTGCACCTGCGCAACAGCGTCGTGTATCCCTATATGCCCCAACAGCTGACGGCTTCGCGTCCGCACTCCATACAGGCGGTAGAGGCGGCGGCGGCAGACGGCGATTTCATCGCCATCTGCGCACAGCGCAACCCGGACGTGGAGTTGCCTGAGTTGGCCGATCTCTATGTAGTCGGCGCGATAGCCAAAATCCACAAAGTGTGGCGCATGCCCGATGGTTCAGTGCGGCTCATAGTGCAGGGGAAGGATCGTGCGATACTCGAAGAAGTAGTGCAGAACGAGCCCTATATGCGTGCGCGCATGCGCAACCTACAAGACGAGGGTGATTCTGAGTCGATGGTCGTGAAGGCGATGAGCCGCACGATTTTGCACCAGTTTCAGGCCATGGTAAAAATGTTGCCCCATCTGCCGGACGAACTGCAGATCATGGTCGTCAATATAGACCACCCGGGGCGTCTCTGTGATTTTGTCGCCTCAAATCTCGACCTGCAATTGGCTGAACACCAGAATCTTTTGCAGGCGCTCAATATCGAGGAAAGGCTTCAGTGTTTGACGGAGCTGCTTGCACGCGAGGTCGAGATCCTAGAGGTGGGCAACCGCATTCAGACGCAGGTGCAGGAAAAGTTGGGCAAGTCGCAGCGCGAGTATTTTTTGCGCGAACAGCTACGCCACATCCAGAAGGAGCTCAGCGGTTCCGATCCGATGATGGCCGAGGCCGACGAGCTGCGCGAAGCTATCGAAGCGGCCCAACTGCCGCAGGGGGCTATGGAGGCGGCCACGCGCGAACTCGATCGCATGCAGCAGATGCAGCAGAGTTCGCCCGAGTATTCTGTCGTGCGCACTTATTTAGATTGGCTGGTGCAATTGCCCTGGTCGGTTGCGACCGAAGATCGCCTCGATATTGCGACGGCTTCGCAGATTCTCGACGAGGACCACTACGGATTAGAAAAGGTCAAAGAGCGCGTGCTCGAATACTTGGCCGTGCGCGAATTGCGCAGCGATATGAAGGGCCCCATTCTCTGTTTTGTCGGTCCACCAGGTGTCGGTAAGACCTCGTTGGGGCGCTCAATTGCGCGTGCGCTCGGTCGCGAGTTTGTGCGCATTTCGCTGGGCGGCGTGCGCGACGAGTCGGAGATTCGCGGACATCGCCGCACCTACGTGGGGGCGCTGCCCGGGCGTATCGTGCAGGGCCTGCGCAAAGCGGGCAGCAACAACCCGGTCTTTATGCTCGATGAGATCGACAAGTTGGGGGCCGATTTCCGAGGTGACCCGTCGGCGGCGCTGCTGGAGGTGCTCGATCCGCAGCAGAACAATACCTTTGCCGACCACTATTTGGACGTCGATTTCGATTTGTCGAAGGTCATGTTCATCACGACGGCAAACCTCCTTTCGACCGTGCCAGGGCCGCTGCGCGATCGCATGGAAGAAATTCCCATATCTGGTTATACGTCGGAGGAGAAGGTACAAATCGCCCGTCGACATTTGTTGCCGCGGCAGCTCGATGAACACGGGATCAGTGAAGAGCATATGATGCTCGAAGACGATGCGTTGGAACATCTCATTGCCGACCATACGCGCGAAGCGGGGTTGCGCAATTTGGAGCGCGCGCTGGGAGGGTTGAGCCGCAAGGTGGCGCGCAAATTTGTAGAGGGTCGCAAACGCCGGATCAAAATCGGCTTAAAAGAAGTGGACGCACTGTTGGGACCGGCTCCCTTTTTTCACGAGGTTGCGGGCAGGGAACCGGCAGTGGGTATGGTGACGGGATTGGCGGCGACGGCGGCGGGCGGTGAGATTTTATTTATCGAAGCCACGTGTATGCCAGGGCGCAAAAACCTGATTCTGACGGGGCAGCTGGGTGAAGTCATGCAGGAGTCGGCGCAGGCTGCGTTGAGCTATTTGCGCTCGCAGGCCGAGGAGCTGAAGATCGACCCAGATATATTTGAGGAGTTGGATATCCATTTACACGTGCCGGCGGGGGCTACGCCGAAAGAGGGGCCTTCGGCCGGTATCGCGCTGGCGGCGGCATTGGTATCGCTCTTTACCGGGCGCGTCATCGACAGTCAGGTGGCTATTACGGGGGAGATTACTTTGCGTGGGCGCGTGTTGCCGGTCGGCGGAATTCGCGACAAGGTCTTGGCTGCACAGCAGGCGGGTATTCGCACGGTGGTTCTGCCGAAGAAGAACGAGATGGACCTAGACGAGGTGCCAGCGACGATACGGCGGAAGCTGCGCTTTGTGTTGGTCGATCACATCGATGAAGTTTTTAAGGCCGTGCTGGGGCCGCGGGCAAAAGGCTGGCGGCGAATAAAAACGAGCAAGGTGAAGAAGGCGCCGGTGCGCAAGAAGGCGGTTAAAACACCGGCGCGCTCAAAATCTTCGCTCGCAAAAAAGGTCGCGGCAAAAAAACCGGCTGGCAAGAAGACCGCTCCTGCCAAGAAGGCGGTTAAAACGCCGTCGCGCCCAAAGTCTACGGCCGCAAAAAAGAAGGCTGCTGGCAAGAAGACGCGACGGTAATAGGGGCGAATGTTAAGCAGAGGGCATTAGAGGTAGGCGCGTACATGACGGAGAAATTGCAGGACCAATTACAGGGTGTAGCGGCTGATAAATGGATCGATGCCGTACGGTCTTTTTGGCAGAGTGCGCTCGCAGATGCAGCCGAGGCGCAGCGAAGTGGGGAAGGTGGACTAGAGCTGGCAGTCCGTCTTACGGATGCAGTTGATGCTGTTGTGTTAGCTACGTATGAGCGGTCTCGTCTTGAAATGGGCGGAGTGCATGCGCTGGTGGCATTGGGGGGATTCGGCCGGCGGGAGATGGCGCCGTATTCGGATGTGGATCTGCTCTTCCTCTTCAAAAAAGAGACCGATAAGTCCCCTGAGTTTATCTCTGGGGTACTGCATCCGCTCTGGGATTTGGGCTTTGACGTGGGGCACAGTAGCCGCACGGTTACAGAATCGGTTAAAATGGCTCGTGAAGACCTCGAATCGTGCACGGCTATGATGGACGGGCGGCTGTTGGCCGGCAGTACAGAGCTGTTCTCAGACTATCAACAGCGCCTCTACAAGCACGTGCCCAAGAGTGTGCCCACCCAACTCAATAAGTGGCGTCGCGCGCGCATCGACAACAAAGACTCGGTGCAATTGCTCGAACCGAATGTCAAGGAAAGCCCCGGCGGCCTACGCGATATTCAGGCGCTAGAGTGGGCGATGAAGGCGCGGGCTGGGCAGCCCGACACCTCCTCGTTATGGTCGCGCTATTTAGAGGCCTCCGATGTAGAAGTAATCGCGCGGGGGCGTGCTTTCCTGTGGCGGGTGCGACACCAGATGCATTTTGAAGTAGGGCGTAAGTGCGATCTATTGGAACAGGATCTAAAGATGCAGATCGCGCTGGATTTGGGCTATAAAGACGAGGACCAAGAGCTGGGCGTTGAGCGCTTTATGCACGATTATTACCAGCACGCGCGCGCCGTTTTTCACCTGGTCGAGTTGGGATTCGAACGCCTGACACGCAAGCCGCGCCACAGTGCGCGCAGCATGTATCTGGAGCGCGGCGTGCTCTCGGTCGACGGCGAGATTTTACTCACGGATGGCGAGGGGTACTTTGCGGAAGATCCCGAGCGTCTGCTTAAAATATTTCTCGTGGCACAAACTAAGAACTTGGTACTAAGCGAGGAAGTGCAGCGCACGATGCACACCTGCTTACACTTGATTGATGACAATTTGCGCTCGTCGAAGAGCGCCTGTGATATTTTCTTGCGCATACTCAAACGCAAGACGCGGGTGGCCAAGACGCTGCGCACGATGCACGAATTGGGTGTACTCGGTGCTTATCTGCCGGAGTTTGGTGGTCTGACCTGTCTAGTGCAATACGATATCTACCATATCTATACCGTCGATGAGCATACGTTGGTCGCGCTGGAAAACTTGGAGTCCTTAGGCCGCAGCGAGAATAAGGCGACGTTGGTTGAAGCATTCGCCAACTTCGAAAGAAAATATTTGCTCTATTTATCCGTGCTGCTGCACGATGTTGGCAAGTGGAAGCGCCAGGAGCATATCTCTTGTGGCGTTGAGATGACAAAAGAGTTGGTCGAACGACTCGACCTGTCCGAAGACGAATCTCGGATGTTGGTATTTCTGGTGCTGCGCCACCAGGATTTGGTTATGATTTCGCGTCGTCGAGATTTAGACGACTACCAGATGATTGCCGAATTTGCCAGCCATTTTGCCAATATGGAATGGCTGAGTGCACTCTACTTGCTTTCCTATGCCGACCTCTCGGCTGTTTCGTCCGATGCCTGGAGTGAATGGCAGGGCGCGTTGCTCTGGGAACTCTATTACAAAACGGCAGAGCAGCTACAGTCGGGCATGAAGGCATTGGAAGAGCGACAGCGCGCGCGCCAGATTTTGGATGCTCACGTCACCGCCGTTACTGGGCATTGGCCAGCGAACAAGATTGCATCGCTACAGGTACACATAGAGCAGTTGCCACCGCGCTATCTAGTTGCCTATAGCCTCGAAGATATTGAGATGCATCTGGACCGCATTGAGGAATTGGGAGCAGAATCTCAATTTGTCGTCAAGTTCGTCGAGCGGGCAGATCTGACGGAGGTCGTAATTTGTGCGCGCGATCAGCGTCAAGTATTGGCCAAAATTTGCGGTGCTTTGGCGGTCAACGATTTGAATATTCTGCGAGCCGACGTCAATACGCGCGACGATGGCATCGTGCTCGATATATTCCAAGTGCAGGATATTGACGGCTCGTCGTCGCTGGGCGATTGGAAGAAGGAGCGCGTAGCTGAGCGGTTGGGCGATGTGCTTGAGCGCGGTCTCAAAGCGCGCGAATTGATCGATGGGCACAGCACTCACTGGGACCGACGCAACCAGAATCGCTATGTAAAAAAGTCGCAGGTCGAGTTTGAGAATCAGGTTTCTGACCGCTATACCGTAATCGATGTAAATGCTCCGGACGACGTCGGTTTGCTCTATCGCATAACCTACGCGCTAGGCGAAGCCGAACTCGATATTCATATGGCCTTAGTCGATACGGTGACCGCGCGTGCGGCCGATGCGTTTTACGTGGTCGATAGCGATGGAAACAAGGTCGAGGATTACGAAGTGCTGGAGGGGGTGCGCGAGCGTCTGTTAAAAGTGTTGGAAGCTTGACCGCGACGGTCTACAGCCGCTTGTAGGGCCAAGTTCGGAGAGAGAACGGTCGTTTTTTCGGTTGTCACTTCGTTAAAAAGATGTTCAGATTGCGTAGATGTTGGGCGTTACAGTTTGTTCTGTAGCGCTTTTTATTTGTTCTGTACTTCGACACCGCGCTGGACTAGTGCGGTTATGTGCTGTTGGCTGGCGGCCGAGAGCGGGTTGCCCCAGATCTCTAGTATTTTGAGTGAGGGAAGGTTGAGCAGTGGGCTCAGGTCGCCGATGCGATTTTGCGCTAGGCGCAGGACTTCGAGCTGAGCTAGTTGGCTTAGTGGCTCGAGGTCGGTAATCTGGTTGTCGTTAAGGTCGAGTAACTCGAGTTGCTCTAGCTGAGCGAGCGGACTCAGGTCCGTTATTCGGTTGGTGTCTAAGCGTAGGTCGAGCAGAGAGTCAAGCTGGTTGAGAGGCTCTATATCGTCGATGCTATTATCCGCTAGACGCAGTGCCGCGAGTTGGCGCAGGTGACGCAAGGGACGGATGTCGTTGAGGTGATTAGCGGAGAGGTTGAGGTGGTGTAGGTTTTTTAAATCGCTTAGAGGCGTTAGGTCTTCGATCGCATTGGACCAGAGATTGAGGTGCTTTAGCTGAGCGAGGTGGGCTAGTGGTTTTAGATCGCGAATGCGGTTAGAAGAGAGCTTGAGCCGAGTTAGCTGGTGCAGGTTGCCCAGGGGAAGTAGGTCGACAATTTGGTTGCTGGGCGCGTCGAGGCTGCGGAGTTGAGCTAAATTGGCCAATGGTTTTAAGTCGACAATATCGTTGTTGCCAATCTCAAGCGCATTGAGCTGTTCAAGGGAGCTCAGTGGGTGCAATTTTCTGATCGCTGTGCCGCTGAGGTTTAGGTGGTCGAGTTGGGGCAATGCTAGGAGTGGGCCGATGTCGGCAATTGGGTTGTTGCTGAGGTCGAGATCGCGCAGCGCGCGCAGTGTCATGAGTGGCTGCAGGTCGGCAATATCGTTGTTGGCCATTTGCAGCACTTGCAGGTCGTGCAGATAGCCGATGCCGTCGAGGTAGCGGATACCGTCGCGATCGGCCTCTAAATAGAGCAGGCGCTCGCAGTCTTCTCCGCGCAGTTGTCCTTTAGGGCGGTTGGCCGTTAGACACACGCGTTCTTCGAGAGCAGGATCGGCGAAATGCGGCTCTGGTGCATGGGCCGCTGTTGTACCAACACACCAGAGCACTAAGAAGAGTGCGCGCATATTAGCGCAGCAGCATGAGTTTGCGCTTGAGTTCGCGGTCGCCAAATTGCAGGCTGGAGAAATAGGCGCCACTGGCCGCTTCTGTGCCATGGTCGCTCAGGCCGTCCCAGCGCACCTGGCGGCTGCCGGCTGTTATGGGCCCGGAGAACAGGGTGCGCACTAGCTGTCCCTGGAGGTTGTAGATGCGCAGACTGGCATCGGTTGCCGCCTCGGGGGCGTGAAATGGAATAACGGTGCCGGCGTTAAATGGGTTGGGGAAATTTGCTGCCAGCGCCCAATCCGTCGGCGTCGGCTGCTGATTTTTTTCGACGACGGCCGTCAGCACGCGCAGGATTTGCGGTGGTCCAGAAGTGTCAAATTGCTCAATGACGGCGGCGGCCGGCTCTAAGGGCAGCGGTCGCGGGCCTCCGTCGACAAAGGGGCGTGTGCGGATTTCTCGCCCGTCTTTTAAGGTGACGACGAGTACCCACTCTTCGGGGGGTGTGTTTTCCGGGTCGGCGCAGTCCCAGTGCGCGTCGGCCTGGCGCATATTGGGCACGCCGGGCAGGTCTGGGTTGAAGGCGAACATCGGGTCCACCGTCATCTCGGCGGCTGAGAGCGTGGTATAGAGGCGCGTCAGATACGAGTGGTCCTTAAAGAGTTGGTCGATATTGGCCAACGGCTCGATGACGACGGCTTCGAGATCGGCGACAAAGGCCGCCGCGTCGAAGTTGATCGCCTCGGTGTATGCGGCATAGGCGCGCATGTTATTGTAGAAGGAACGCTCGACTATTGCGTCGAGTGCACCGTCTGCGATCGCTTGGCTATAGGCATCGCGGTCGCCGCCGAACCAGACTTCGAGCACGCCCTCAGTGCGCACGCCGGGTGGGATGGGGACGTGGCGGCGGATCAGCGCTTGCATCTGCACGTCGCGCGGGAAGCCCTGCGACAAGGCGATATCCAAGAAGTTGACCGGGTCTTTTTGCAGCCGCAGTTCTTCTACGTCAAATTCGCCAAAAGAAAAGCGCGTGACGATATCACTGGGGCCGGCATAATCGGTGACAAAGGCGTGGCCACCGGCTTCGTCGGCGGCGGCGGAGACGACTTGGGGATAGTTAAATCCGCCATTGAACCAGTCGATGAGGGCCTCGTTGACTTGCGCGTGTAGATAGTTTTTTGGGATGGCGCGTTCCTCGCCCAGTATCCAAGCTGTGACGCCGAGATCGGGCTGCGTGGCGATGGCCGTGAGTTTGATGGGGATGCCGGGCTCTTCGGCATCGTAGGTCAGGGCGATGGGCTGCAGGTCGCCGACTTCGCGGTCGGGCGAAAGGCGCAGGGCGAGGAAATACATTTCCATTTCGACATAGGGGGCCAAGAGCTCTGCACCTAGCTCGCCGAGTTGGTAGTTATTGTCTGTGAGCCAGGTGGTGATCGCTTCGGCGTCTTCCGAGGTGATTACTACGGCCTCGTAGGGGCCGACCGTTTCTCGCAGCACGACTTCGACGCCTCCTGTTTTGACCGTCTCGGCCACTGCACAGGTGGGGCAGTCGGCGTCGAAGCGAAAGATGGCCGGGAAACCGCAGGCGTCGTCTTCGCGCCAGTTGAGGTTAAAAAAAGGCTGCGTGCTCCACTGTAGTTGGCTGAATATCTGGTTGTGACTGATGCCGAGTTCCGGAATTGAAGGCACGGGAAGGACCCAGGCAAAATCGGTGGCACTGCCGCTGAACTGCAGCTGTACATGGGTCGTGATCCGACCCTGATCGACGACGAAGAGAATATTTTCGGCGACCTGATCCATGGGAGAGTTGGAGCAGAAAAAACCGCCACAGGCGCGCGCGGGCAGGGGGCTAAACAGAGCTGCAGCGAGCAGTATGGTAAAAAGTCGGGCGCTATGCGGCATAGAGCGATCCTTTCGATCTGGAGTGGACTCCACTATAAATGATAGGATAAGACGCCTCTATCGGCCAGGAGTTGCCGCTCTTAGGCGACGAATTGTGATCTAACGCACAGAAGGAATCACTAAATAGCGTAATCTTAAGCGTTAGTTAACCATTTCGAGGAGAGACTCATGCGTTTTAAGAAAGTCTATTTAGTTGCGCTATGGGCCGCGGCATTTTCGCTGATTGCTTGTGGCGACGACGATTCCATCGGACCAAAGAACAGCCCGGCACTGACGTTACAGCTCACGGATGCCCCCGGAGATTTGGCCCATGCCTGGGTTGAGATCAGCCGCATCGTGCTACAGGGCAGCAGCGACGAAGAGGGGGGCGGTGGCGTGGTATTGCTCGACGAGCCAACGGGTTTGATCGATTTGCTGACGCTGGCCTCCAGCACGGCCGATTTGGTGCGGGATATCGACGTACCTGCTGGCACCTACACGCAGTTGCGTCTAATTGTCAGCTCTGCCATCGTCGAGACGGAAGACGGCGAAGTTTTTGCCACCGATGGCGCCGAGCACCCGGCCGACGTGGCGGCGACAGGGGATCTTACCTGTCCGAGTTGCGAACAGACGGGCATCAAAGTCAAACTACCCGGCGGCTCGCTGCGCCTCGATGAAGAGTCGCGTATTCTGGTCTTGGACTTCGACGTTAGCGAGAGCTTTGGCCGTCAGGTCGGGCGCTCTGGACGTTGGGTGATGCGACCGGTGATACACTCGGCCGACGTCGAGGCGAGTGGCGCGATCAGCGGCAGCATTGCGCTATCCGACGGCGTTGTGATTCCCGAGTGCGGTGGCGAAGCGCGTGACTTGAGCGCCTTTGTGCCGCAGGCCAGCGACGGCGATGGTGTTGTGCGCAGCGGCGCGGCCGCCGCAACGGGCAGCTACCAGGTCCGTTTTGTCGCTCCCGGAAGTTATGCGACGGGTTTTGCCGCCGCGATCGAATACGCCGAGCAAACGCTGTCCTTTAGCGGCGAAGCATCGGTGGTATCGGTAGATGTGGAGTCTGGACGCACTGCGACGGTGGATTACACGGTGACAGCCGCCAGTTGCGAATGATGAGCTGAAAAAAAACAAGCCAAATATAAAAGGCCGACCCGGCAAGAACAGCTCTGTTCTTGCCGGTCGGCCTTTTTTTGCGAGCGGGCTGGGGTGGCTATGGCCCGTTGGTTTATTCGCGCTCGGCTCGGCGTCGAGTTGCTAGACGGCGGATGAGTTCGTCGGCGATCACGCCGGTGAGAATGACGATGCCGATGATGGCGAATTCGAGTTGCGTGGGGATGCCGAGCACGTTGATGGCGTTGTAGAGCACGCGCATGACGGCGGCGCCGATAATTACGCCCAAGATGGAACCCTCGCCACCGCGCAGCGAACAGCCTCCTAACACGGCGGCGGCAATGGCGTAGAGTTCGTAAAAGTTGCCGTGACCCGCTGGTTGCACAGAGTTTACGTCGAGGGCGAAGAGGATGCCACCGAGGCCGGCGGTGCCCGAGCAAATGACGTAGGCCAGCACTTTCATGCGTTCGATCTGTATGCCGCTATAGCGCGCGGCTTCCTCGTTGCGGCCAAGGGCGAGTAGATAGCGCCCCCAAATGGTGCGGTTGAGAAAGACGGCGGCCAGAATGCCGAGTAGGACGAGGATGACAAAGGGCACGGGTAGAGAAAAATTGCCGAAGAGCGGTATTTTCCCGATGGCCAGGGTGCGCAGCGATTCGTAATTCGAGCCGAATCCCTGTATTTGGTCGTGTGTTATCCAGCGGCTCAAACCTCGATAAAAGAGCAGGCCGCAGAGCGTGACGACGAAGGGCTGGAGCTGGATGCGGGTGATGAGCAAGCCGTGTACTAGGCCGACCAATAGGGATAACATAAAGACGGCTAACAGCGCTACGGGTGCCGAATGGCCGTCGATCAATAGCATGGGCAGGACGCAGCCGACCAGGCCGATCAATGAGCCAATGGAGAGGTCGATGCCGCCCGTTATAATGACAAAGGCCACGCCGATGCTGATAATGCCGAAGAGCGAGGTCCAGCGGATAATATTTTGCAAATTGTAGGCGCTGGCGAATTTGGGCTCAAGCGCCCAGGTGAGCATAAAGACCGCGACGAGTAGACCAAAAATGCCGAGTATTTTCTTCATATTAAGCGGTTCTTCCCGTGGCCAGGTGCATGATGGCTTCTTCGCTGAGATCGGCGCGCTCTAATTGGCCTGTTATGCGGCCCTCGTGCATGACGAGGGCGCGGTCTGACATGCCCAAGACTTCCTCCATTTCGCTGGAGGCGAAGAGGATGGCAACGCCGCTTTCTGCGAGCTCTTCCATTAGGCGATAGATTTCCTCTTTGGCGCCGACGTCGACACCGCGCGTGGGTTCGTCGAGCAATAAAACGCGCGGTTCGAGGGCTAACCATTTGCCGAGGACGACCTTCTGTTGGTTGCCACCGGATAAAAATTGCGTGGCTTGGTCGGCGTGGGGAGTGCGGATGGATAACTGTTCGATCGCCGTTTGCGCATCTTTCGTCTCCCGCGCGAAATCGATAAAGGCGCCGTGGCGACGATGATGATATAGACCAGGCAAACCCACGTTGTGGCGGACGCTCATTTCCAGAATAAGCCCCTGTGCTTTGCGATCTTCGGGCACTAGGGCTAGACCGGCGCGAATGGCATCGAGCGGAGAGCGCAATGTCAGAGGTCCTTGCTCTATATCGATTTGCCCAGACAGGGCGGGAACAATACCAAAGAGGACTTGGAGTAATTCGCTGCGGCCGGCGCCGACTAAACCGGCGATGCCGACTATTTCACCGCGGTATACGCAAAAGTTGAGCGGGTGCTGTGGCCACGTAGGCACGACGAGGTCTTGGGCTTGCAGGGCAATGGCACTCTGTTTGTGCTCTGTGCGCGCATAGTATTGCCCGATGTCGCGGCCGATCATGAGCGATACCATGCGGTCGCGGTCGATCTCATCGCGCTGTAGTTCGCCGGCATTTTCTCCATCGCGCAGCACGCTGACGCGATCTGCCAATTGGTCGACCTCGCCGAGGCGGTGCGAGATATAGATAATAGAGACGCCTTGCTCGCGCAGCTCGCGAATAACCGAAAAGAGCGCGGCGGCTTCTTCGCTCGTCAGGCTCGATGTTGGCTCGTCCATGATGAGCACGCGGGCTTGGGTCGAGAGTGCCTTGGCGATTTCGATCATTTGCTGGTAGCCGATGGGCAGTTGGCTGAGCAGGGTATCGGGTGATATATCGAGGCCAATCTGCGCGAGGGCGCGCCGGGCGCCTGTCTCGATGGCCGCGCGGTCGATCAGTCCACGCTTTTGCGGTTCGCGCCCGAGATAGATATTGGCGCCGACGCTCAAGTTGTCGCAGAGGTAGAGTTCCTGGTGGATCAGGGCTATACCTAAGTCGGCGGCGCGGCGCGGCGAGTCTATAAACACGCCGCGCTCGTCGAGCAGTATCTCTCCTTCGTCGGCGGGTTGTATGCCGGCGAGTATTTTCATCAAGGTGCTTTTTCCGGCGCCGTTCTCGCCGATCAGTGCCAAGACCTCGCCCTGCTCTACGTGCAGGTCTACGTTGTGTAAGGCACGCACGCCGGGAAAGCACTTTTCGATAGCACGCGCTTCCAATAGCGGCATTATTTGGCGCCGGTCAACTGTTTCAGCTCAGTCCAGAAGGCATCGACATTGTCACTGGTGATACGGCGAGCAGGTATGGCGAGATAACCGTTGGGGGGGAGTGCCGAGCGGTCGTTGCGCGCCAGGGCGGCGAGTATGCGCACGGACTCGTAGCCGTACTTATACGGGTTCTGCACGACGGTGCCATAGATATGACCATCCTTGATGCCCTGCAGCGTATCGTCCTCTTCATCGAAGGCGATAATCTGTATCTCACCCACTTTGCCGGCTTCTTTGATTGCTTTTAATGCCATCGGCGGGTTGTAGGCGAAGAGGCCGACGACGGCATCGAGTTCGGGATATTTGGCTATGGCATCTTCGACTTGTGCTTTGGCTTTGGCGTAGTCGAATTGGTCGGTGCGTGTGTCGAGAATCGTAAAGCTCTCGCCTTTGATGATACCGCTGTTGGCGTCTTGACGCGTCGGGTCGATGGAGCGGTCGAGCAGTTCGTCTATGACGCCTTGGCGGCGCTGGCGCGCGTTGAGTTGCTCTAAGCGTCCGACAAAGATCATGATTTCGCCGCCGTTGGGCAGCGCTTCTTTGACGAGTTTGCCGCACTCGCGGCCGGCCGAGTAGTTGTCGATGCCTATGAAACACAGGCGGTTGCTGGCGGGGGCATCGGAGTCGTGGGTAATCAGGTGGGTTTTGGCCGCCGCTTCGTTGAGCAGAGACGTTTGGTTGTCGGGGTCGATGGGGCTGATGGCGATGCCGTCGACTCCGCGCGCCAGCAGCGCCTGCACGATGCGCTTTTGGTCGGCTACGCCCTCGCCGGGCATATACACTTCGGCTTTGGCGTTAAAATCCTTTTGCGCCGCTTCAACGCCCTTAGCGGCGATGACCCAAAACGAGCCGACGCCGTTGGTGACAAAGCCGATTTGCGGTTTGTCTACAGCCGATGTCTCACCGCCGCCGCCGCACGCGTAGAGCGCTAGTGCGACTAAAAGAAGGAGTGCTAGTTTTTTCATAGCTAATTATCTCGCATGAGGGGGTTGGTACTACAAGTTTGACTTCTTATTTTACGTTCGATACACAGGCAACGCAAGAGTTATAGAGGAGAGGAAAATATGAGAGGTCTATTGGTATACACAGCGGTGGCAATGCTCTATCTCACGACGACAGGGGAGGCGAAAGTGGAACGGGAATCTTTTGGTAAAACGAGCGATGGCCGTGCGGTCGCACGCTATACACTAAAAAATGACAGCGGCGCTCTGGCGCGCGTCATCACCTATGGTGGCATTCTCACCGAACTCGCGGTCAAAGATCGCGACGGCCAGTTGGGGGATGTGGTATTGGGTTTCGACAATATAAAACAGTACGAGACGGAAAATCCCTATTTCGGCTGTATTGCGGGGCGCGTGGCCAATCGCATTGCCGGGGGTGCATTTGCGCTCGATGGGCAGACGTATGAACTGGCCGTTAACAATGCCCCGAACCACCTGCACGGTGGGATTAAAGGTTTCGACAAAGTGGTATGGGATGCCGAAGAGATCGCGCACGAGGACGGCGAGGCGCTGCGTCTGACCTATCTGAGCAAAGATGGCGATGAGGGATACCCCGGTAATCTAACGATTGCCGTCACTTATGTGTTGACCCATGACAACGCGCTGCGCATTGACTACGAGGCGACGACGGACAAGGCGACGCCGATCAACCTCACGAACCACTCGTATTTTAATTTGGCCGCTAGCGGGGATGTGCTCGGTCATATCATGACGCTGCACGCGCGTTATTATACCGAACCCGACGAGACGCTGATTCCAACGGGACGGGTCTTGCCCGTGGCGGGCACGCCGCTGGACTTTGTAAAACCCGCTTCCGTCGGTGGCCGCATTGGCCGTATTGCCATCGGCGGCTACGATCACAACTTTGTACTCGACAATGGGGGCGGAGCCGAGCCGGGATTGGCGGCAGAAGTATATGATCCCGTTAGTGGTCGCGTAATGGAACTCTACACCACCGAGCCCGGTGTGCAGGTTTATTCGGGCATTCACCTCGATGGGGTGCAGGGTAAGGGCGGAGCCGTTTACAATCGCTACTACGGTCTATGTCTGGAGACACAGCACTACCCAGACTCGATCAACCAAGCGGGTTTTCCGTCGGTTGTTCTGCGTCCAGGCGAAACGTATCGCTCTTCTACTGTGCACAAATTTTCGACGCGCTGAGGGAAAAATATGATGACGGCAGAGCAGCGCTATCTCTTTGATGTGCAGGGGTATTTGCACATCAAAGGCGCGCTGAGCACAGAGGAGGTGCGCACGGCGCGCGCAGCGGCCGAGCGCTATATAGACACGCCGCCGCAGGAGCTACCGCCCGGTTTTGAGATCGAAGGTCGTTTGCACAAACATGGCTTTGCTTTTGATCCTGCGCTACAGGCGTTGACCTTGCACTCGTCTATCTGGCCGCTGGTGCGCGAATTGACCAATGAGAAGCCGCGCTTGGTCAGCGGTACTTTGCAGGTGAGTCGCTACGAATTACAGGATGAGGCGACGCGACTGCACTGCGCGCGCGAAGATTGGGGTTGGGAGAGCAGCCGTTTCGAGTGTCGCGATGGCCGCATCTTCACCGATCATATCGTGGTGTTTCCCTACTTGACCGATGTGCTGCCGGGCGATGGTGGCGTCGTGGTGCTGCCGGGGTCGCACAAAGCACATTTCACGCGCCCCGAGCATCTCTTTAATGGCGGCAGTTTAGAGGATGGGTCTCTGCCAGAGGGGCTCTTAAATCTAACGCCGGCCGCTGGTGATATGGTGGTTATTTCTGAATCGCTAACGCACGGAGCACTGCCGTGGAATGCGCGGGATCGTCAGCGGATTATATTAGTATTGCGCTACCGGCCCCAAACGGTCGCCGCTGGCGCATTGCCCGATGAGATCGTCGCTCGGCTTTTGCCCGAGGTGCGGGAATTGGCGGCGGCGGCGGGACATACGGACCGCAAAGCTATTGCCGACGTGGATCGCGTTGAGTTATCACCTAGTGAGGATATATGACTATGAGAGTTGGACTCGTTGGAACGGGAGGGATTGCCCGCGCTCATGCCAGTGCCTGTGCGCAGGTGGCAGAAGTGGAGCTTGTGGCCATCTGCGATGTGTCAGAAGAAAACGTGCAGCGCTTTGGCGAAGAATTTGGCGTTGAGGCGCGTTATGTAGACCTACAGGCTATGCTGGCCGAGGCCGAGTTGGATATTGCGATCATCTGTACCTGGGGCGTGTTTCACGCCGAGCTCGGCATGGAGGTTGCGCGCAGCAAAAAAGTGAAAGCCATTCTCTGCGAAAAACCTTTTACGCAGACGGCGGCCGAAGCGCGCTCCTTGGTCGATGTGGCTAAGGAGCATGGGGTACTAGTGGCCGAGGCCTTTAAGTTTCGCCATCACCCAATGCACCTAAAGGCGAAGGAACTCGTCGATGCGGGGGCGATTGGGCAACTGCTCAATGTGCGCAGTACGTTTTGTACCAATGTGCCGATTGCCAACAGACAGCCCGAACTCAACTGGCGTTTTAACGCCGGTCAAGGCGGTGGTTCGATTTACGATTTAGCGTGTTATAATATTCACCACGCACGCTTTATTTTTTCCGCTGAACCCGAGCGCGTATTTGCGACTCAAGTGCCAGGGGTCGAAGTCGACGATGCCGCTTTTATAAATATGGCATTTGCCGGCGGGCGAACAGCGCAGATTTCGGTGGGTTTTAATGCGTGGGGTTCGCAATACGCAGAGATCGTTGGCGATGAAGGGATGTTGTATATAGAGCAGGCGTGGAACAACGAAAATCAAGAGGTCGTTTTAGAGCAGCACGGGCGGGATGGTGTGGTGCGGCACGAGTATGCGCCGACCTTTCAATTTGCGCTACAGCTCGAGCATCTATGCGCGTGTGTAAGAGGCGAATGTTCGCATAGAATTCCACCGGCGCATAGCATCGCACAAATGCGCGCATTAGATGCGATTAAAGAATCGATGGAGCAAGGAGTTGCAGTAGAGATTTAAGACAAAAAACAAAAAGAAACTAAGGTGTCCGGCGTATTAAATATCGATCGGACATCTCAATTTCTTTTATATACTTTTGTTTAGGCGGCGCGTGGTGTACTCTTTTTGAGACGCTCTAAGGTGCGGCGGCGCAAGCGCGAACGCTTCGCTATACCCAGCATCGATAATAGGTAATTCCAGATACGCATAAATAGGCCGTCGGGTTAATCGGGAAGCAGGGATTACGCTATGTAAATAAGGCCGTTTACACACCTGCGCAAGCGACAAATTGGCACCTTGATGATAAGTTGAGCTTCTTGGCAAAGTTGCGCTTTTTTATTTTTTTTCGCAGCGGGCAGGACGCTCTTTAGTTCGCTCAAGAAAATTGAAAATTGCTCCATTTTGTCACGGTGAAGCGATCTGTATCGATAAGCGAGTCGGCGCACATGCCGTGGTGAATACAGGGCCTATGGATTGCCTTTATTAAACAGACACTTAGGTCGATTTATGGAAGATTCACCTCGGATCGAGCCGTGCTGAACATGTTGGAAGCGGGGCTATAGTGCCTCGCATATACAAAATTGTTTTTGTTTGTAATGCCCGATTTTATTCACGGAATAGAAGGGAATAAAATGGCTTCGCCGCATATATTTTTTATGGCGCAACCGGGTTTTAACCAGGAGTGGTTCTGGCGTGGGCGCTCGTGCCAACGCGCCCGCGAATTGGATTATGTCGTACAACTTAATACGCGCGAAGGTCCGTTGGAAAAAAAAGAGTGGGCCGAAATGTTAACAGGTGTTGAGGCGTTGCTGACGACATGGGGAACGCCGCGTTTGGACGAGCAGGTATTGGCGCAGTGCGATGCGTTGCGCATAGTCGGTCACGTCGGTGGTTCGGTCGCCGGTGTCGTTTCGCCGGAACTATACAAGCGCGGTGTGAAAGTGTGCACGGCCAATGGTCTAATGGCGCGCACGGTGGCGGAGTGGGCGCTGATGATGACGCTGGTGGCGCTGCGACAGTTACTCGACTATACGCAGTTTGGCGCAGGCGGTAGGAAATTGGATTGGGCTGGGACGCGCATCAACACGGCACCAGAAGACGCGGTCATTGGCGTGTGGGGCTATGGCGATGTCGCGCGTCGATATATCGAATTGCTGCGGCCGTTCAAACCCGCTGCGATCTTGGTGCACGACGATTTTATCAGCGAAGAAAAAGCGACAAGAGAAGGCATAGAAAAAGTCGCGTTGGAAGATCTCTTTGCGCGCGCCGATGTCATTCACTGTCTCACGGGTTTGACGCCTGAGAACAAAGGGCGCGTGACGGAGAAAGAGTTGGCATTGATCAAAAGCGGCGCGACGTTGATAAACTGTGGGCGCGCGCCGCTCATCCAAGAGGACGCGCTGATCGCGGCGCTTTCGACCGGGCGCTTTGCTGCGATCATGGATGTTTTCGAGAGCGAACCGTTGGCTGTCAATCACGTCTATCGCTCGTTGCCCAATGTGCTGTTGACGCCGCATAACGCCGGCTGTGGCCGCGATGAATTGTATTTGGCGACGATGCTCGACGAGTTCGATCGTTTTTTTCGCGGTGAACCGCTACAGACCGAAGTTACGTGGGAGCGGGCAAAGGTGATGACGGATTCGACGCTGCTGCGAGGGAAGAGTTAGGTCTATAAAGAGCAACCAAGTTCGTCAGCTATAGCACGTATATAGGCTGCCGCCGCGTCGTATTCGCCTTCGTTGGGCAGGTGTTCGAGCATGAGCGGTGTGTCGACATCGAGTTGGTCTAGTTCGCGTAGAAAAGTGCGGTAATCCAAGGCGCCGAGACCGGGGCGGACTTCGTCGAGGTGGACGGTGAGTTGGCCCTGTAGCAGGATATCCTTGGCGTGGCAAGAGCGGATATGGGGGCCGAGTTGGGCAAAACAATCGCGGATCAGATCGGCATTATTGAAGTAGCGCCGTGGGCTGTTGATGAGGTTGACTGGGTCGAGGTGGACGGCGTTTGCCTCGCGATTAATTTCTTGAAAAAGACGCAAGTAAGACTGCGGCGAGTCGGGATACATCCACGGCATGGCTTCAAGCGTGTAGTGGGTTTTTTTGGGCTCAACGGCATCGATAATATTCTGGATGGTTTCGACGATAAGCGCAAAAGTTTCCTCGCTTATATCCTCGGCGTGCGGCCCGTCCCACTTGGCGCCGCGTGAGCCGCTGATATTGACACAGCAGCGCGCGCCTATGGCTTCGGCTAACGCGAGGCTTTTGCGACATTTCTCTAGGGCGGCCTCGCGCACCTCGGGATCGGGGCTCAAGGGGTTGCTCCAAGCGCCGACTTCGGCGATGAGGATATCGGCGTCTAACGCAGCTTGGGCGTAGGCGGCGATTTCGCTGGCCTCGGCATCGAGACCAACGGGGCAGAAGGCGGCGCGGTAGTTCTTGTCGTGCACGGCGGCAACCCACTCGGTGGGGTTGCTGTATTTTTGATAGATCGGTCCTCCGATACGCATAGTCTGCTGGTCTCCAAAAAAAGTATAGGTTCTAAGGGAGTCGCTTGGCCTTTAGCTGACCAAACTCGCATCCGTGACGGTCGCCGTCGCCAAACGGCCCGCGCGGATAAAGCCTCCCTGTAATACGGCGATAAAGCGCCGGCGGTCTTCGAGCGCCGTAATCTCGCTATTTAGGTCGGCATCGACGACTAATAGGTCGGCGAGTTTTCCGACTTCGACGGTGCCAAATTCATCGCCTCTGCCCATGATTTCAGCGCCTGTTTTGGTGGCGCATTTTATGACGTCTAGGGCGCTGAAGCCGACGTGCTCGACAAAGAAACTCAGCTCTTTGGCGTAGTCGCCGTGCGGGTTCCAGGCAAAACCATAGTCGCCGCCCATGCCTAGACGGCCACCGGCCTGTAGAATGCGCCGGGCGCTTTCGGCACCGCCGTCGAGCGTCTCTTGGTGCCCATCTATAACGGCTTGCGGCATGCCGATCTCAGGACCTTTCTGTACGCTGGCATATTCAAATTGCAGTGCGGGCACTACGGGGACGTCGCGCTCAAGCAGCAAATCGAGCCCTTCGTCGTCTATAAAAGTGCCGTGCTCGATGGCGTCGTAGCCGGCGCGCAGCGCATTTTTTATGCCCTCAGTAGCGCGGCAATGGCCAGTGACCTTGAGCCGGTGATTATGGGCGGTCTGCACGACGGCGTGCATTTCTTCATAGGTCATGCACAGTGTGTGATGGTCGTTGGTGTCGGGGGCGGCGGCATCGCCGGTGGGGTAGGTTTTGACCCATTCGACGCCGTCTTTTACCAGTGCGCGGACGGCGGCGCGGCCCTCGTCTGCGCCGTTGATTAAGAGCACTAGCCCTTCCATGCCGATCTTGCGAAAATCTGGGTTCCAGTCCATCAAACCGCCGACGCCGCAAATTTCGCGACCGCTAGACGAGAGGCGGGGGCCGGGCGCTACGTCGGCCTCGATCGCCTTTTTGAGCCAGACGTCAATATTAAAGAGGCTGCCGCCGCTGCGGGCGGCGGTATAGCCACATTCAAGAGCCAAGCGAGCATTGGCCGCGGCCAATAAGCTGACATACTCGACGGGGTATTTGATGTCGAGATCTTCGAGCGCGGCGACGTTAAAATAGGTCGGGTGGTAGTGGGCCTCGACCAGGCCGGGCAAGATAGTGCCACCATTGGCGTCTATGCGCTGTGTGTTGGCAGCGGTTTCGGGAGCGCCTTGAGCTGGGCCGGCGTAGCGAATACGGCCGTCTATGATGAGGACGGCTGCGTCGGCAATGGGCGCGGCGCCGGTGCCGTCAATAAGCTGGCCGTTGGTGATCAGAGTTGTGCCGGAGGCAGTGATCATAAGGGGCTCCTGGGAAAAGGGGGCGAGGTGGCCAGATGATATGCTGTTGGCAAATATGAGTCAAGCGCTCCGGCGCAGGATGCGCATATCCAGGTAGGCGATGATGGCATACGGCGGGTCTTTGTCGGAGATATACAGAGCTTGATCGCGCAAGGCGTTCCTAACGTATCACAATAGTTTAGTGGCATTGTGGCTAGTAATTTGCGATTATAAGGGTCGTTGGAACGGTAGTTCTTGGCTCGTTGAGCCTATACGGATATTAGACGATGGAGTGGAAGGTATTATGGGATTCGAGAGTATCAAAAAAAAGATCCGCACGGCGGCTTATCATATCGGCGTGTTCGATGAGAGTTTCCCCAAAATACTAGCAGACTCGGGTGAGTTCGCCGCGGCACAACTCCGCGTATTTAAAGAGGGGCTACCCGTTATCAAACACTTGGTGCGTTATGCGCATAGCACGGTCTCGTCCGTTTCCCAGATAAGTGGTGTGGCAGAAGGTGGCGCGGCGGGTCTAAAAAAAGCGTCGGATCAATTGTTGGAATTGCGGCGCTCCACAGAGGAGGCGGCTAACCAAATCTTCGACATTTTTGACAAGGTCGACCCCCTATTGGAAAAAGTAGCCGAAGATGAAGGAGTGGGAGAAGAGACAAAGAAAAGCCTGCAAGAGGCGCGCGATGGTTTACAACAATTGTTTAGTGCCCTACAGTTTCAGGATATTGCAAGCCAACAGATCGAAAGCGTCAATGCTTTACTCTCTGCACTGTCGAAAGATCTCGTGGAATTAAATGGCGCCGATGTAGACTCGGATTTCTTTCGCATTGCGGTGAAAGAAGGCACCTACGATAGCAATGCCAAGTTCCGCACGAACTCAGAGGAGGAGTCGAGTTGATGGAGGCTACGGGGGTGTTAGTGGCGTATCTCGCCGTTGTTTAGATCATGCCGCTCGCCCCTAGTTTCCAACGGATACGAGCTATTATTAATGGAATAATGTCGTGGCTGAATTCTACTTCTTTTCTCAGCACGCGACACGCTTCACTCAGCGTGTGACCGCTGCCAATATAATCGTCTATAAGTAGTGTATTGCCAGAGGGAAGCGCGTGAAAATCGTGCGCTACCGCCATCTTTCCGTTCACATTTTCTTTGCGCTGGTCATTGTTGTGAAGCTCTCCTTGGCGCCGCTCGGGTCGCTCGGCCCAAATCAGCATATCGGCAAAGAGAGGGACCCCTAAGAGTTCAGCAACTCGTTTACCTGTGGTCATTCTCTGCTGCCAGGAATTGGATGGTACGACCAGGACGGACGAGACGTTTTTTAGCAGCGTCGTTTTTTCTATCTTCAAACGCAATATTTCCTCGACCTCTTCTGTAAGCGCTTCGCCTCCACTGCGGTTTTTCATAAAATTGATGAAAGGTGTCGTGCGGGTTTCGCCATTGAAAATGGCAATGCCCTCCGATATTTTGTGCGTTCTTTTTGCGGGCAGAGTCACGTCGCGATTTAGCAGCCACTGCTCAGTAGCCTGTTTTCTGCCCAGTGCAGGTGCAAAGCTGTCTTTCTCTTTTAGGCAGAGGGAGCAGCGCCCGCAGGGTTCGACTATTTCATCGCCTAAGGCCTGGCGCAGCATGGCCATTAGGCAGTCGGTTTGCCGCTCCCCGTATTGAATTATTTTGTCGAGCTCTGCTATGCGCACCTGGCGTTGGTTTGCAAAGCGAGTTAACGCGGGCCTTTGGTTTTTTAGCCGAGTGTAGACTTGTTTTCTACGGACCAGTTTTTTCTCGACGATGCCTTGGTCGATCAATTCTGCCAAAATGACTTTGACCTTGGTCGGATGCAGGCCCGTCCTAA
>JBLHGI010000007.1:0-46850 GCA_047616505.1 Planctomycetota bacterium | reverse complement strand
CAACGACGTCGAGTGCGTCGTCATAGCCAGCCGTGCGCTTGAGCCAAGTGGCCGCCCAATAGGCGACCACGCTAGAAACCATGCCGATGACGACGGCGCCCAAAGGACCAACCCAACCCGAAGCGGGTGTAATAGCGGCGAGTCCGGCAATGGCGCCGGTGGCAAAACCGAGTGCGCTTGGTTTGCCATTGCGGACCCATTCGATAAAGATCCAGACGAGCGCCGCGACGCTGGGTGAGATTTGTGTGACGACAATGGCCATAGCGGCTTGGCCGTTGGCCGCTAGGGCACTGCCGCCGTTAAAGCCAAACCAGCCGACCCAGAGCATAGCGGTGCCGATGAGGTTCATGGTCATATTATGCGGTGGCATGGGGCGCTTGGGATAGCCCTGGCGCTTGCCGACGAGTATGGCGGCAACTAAGGCCGCCGAGCCGGCGGTGACGTGTACGACGATGCCACCGGCGAAGTCCATGACGCCCATGGCGGCAAAATAACCTCCCTCACCCCAGACCATATGCGTAATGGGCAGGTAGACGAGGATACACCACAGGCCGCTGAACCATAAGACGGCTGAGAACTTCATGCGCTCGGCGAAGGCGCCGACGATGAGTCCGGGGGTGATGATGGCGAAGGTCATCTGAAAAACAAAGAAGGCGAGCTCGGGAATTGACCCCGATAGATGGTCGCCTGTTACGCCGCTTAAAAGTGTTTTAGATAGGCCACCGAGATAGGGGCTGCCCGAGGTAAATACCAGGCTATAACCAAAGAGTGTCCAAATCACCGTGACGATGGCGGTAATACCGAAACAGTGCATAAATACGGATAGCACGTTGCGGGTTTGCACCAAGCCGGCATAGAACATGGCTAGGCCGGGGATCATCATAAAAAGCACGAGGCCAGTAGATATGAGAATCCACGCGGTATCGCCGGTGTCGAGACCTTCTTGGGCGAGTGCTGCAGTGGGCAATAAAAGACTAGCTGCCAAGATGAAAAATGCCATCTTGGACAAGAACCGTTGAACCTGCATCGAGCCGTTCCCTCCCTTGAGCGTGTGTAGGCTGAAATCTATACGCGACTGAGAGTCGCGCGTGGAGTTGTGCGGGGGTTCTCGGGGCAAGAGCGTGCCCGAGCGATCAATATAGATACAAAAAAAATGTGCTGGACCCAAGAGAAACTTGCATAGTTGTCCATCTGAATGAATAACTATGTCGTTTTCCGCTCGCTGTCGCGTTGGGTGGGATGTTTTTGGTTTTAATTGAGCAAGAGTTGGCCAATGGCCTGTTGGCGATAGGTAAAGACGCGGCGCAGCTGCAATTTGACTAGGGGCAGGGCGAGTTGTCCCAGCGGCCAAAGCGGCAAGCGATACAGTACGCGGTCGGCGATGAGGGTGCCGGTGGGCGTTGTTGCAAAAGTGTGGGTGTGATGCCAGAGCGCATAGGGGCCTTTGATTTGTTCGTCGACAAAAGAGTGGGGCGGGTCCCAGTGCGAGATGAGCGAGCGCCAAGTGAAAGGCAGACCAAAGAGACTCAGACGATAGTCTATAAACGTGTTTTTTTTGATGTCGATTGGCAGCGGGCTTTTTATGCGAAAGCCCAATTCGGGCGGCGTAATATGCTCGAGGTTTTCCGCTGCGGCAAAAAATGCAAAAACTTCTTCTATCGCGAGCGGTAGTTCAATGGAGGTCTCTAAAAGATGTGTCCGCGCATCAAGCGTTGGCGCCATAGATGATTTGTTCCATGATGCGACTGGCACGTGCGCCGCTTTCGCCGGTGCTCGGGCAAGTGCCCGTGCCCAGCAGCGCATCGACGACGGTCTGGATGAGTGGTTGTTGTACGTGGCTTGGTGAAGCGATGGCAAAGCTCTGTGGCCCCTGGTTGTTGACGAGGGTGATGGGCGTGAACTGAAAAGTGGAAAAAGCGATGCGGCCCTCAGCGCCCAAGAGCTCGATTTGGTCGCGGCCTTCGCTGGCGCAGAAAGACCACGAACCGCTGCCGATGGGGCCGGCAGCAAAGGCAAAGGAGGCGCTGATGGTATCTTCCGTCGAGTAGTGCTCGCTGCGGTTGGCGGTAATGCCTTGCGCCTGCGCGATGGGTCCCAACAAAAAGTCGAGTAAGTCGAATTGGTGCGAAGCTAGGTCGAAAAATAGGCCACCACCGGATATTTCGGGCACTACGCGCCAGGGTGGGGTCTGTGGGTCGATGGGCATGGGGCGTTGGTGCAACGCGATATGCACGCTGTGTACGGCGCCGATAGCACCGCCGTCTAAGAGCTCTTTTACCTTGAGGAAATAGGGCATGGCGCGGCGGTAATAGGCGACGAAGAGCGGCACGTCTGCCGCTTGGCAGGCCGCGATCATCGCTTGACACTCGCCGTAGTTGCGCGCCATTGGTTTTTCTACGTAGACGGGCTTTTTAGCACGCGCGGCGCGCAGCGCATAGTCGGCGTGCGAGTCGGGTGGCGTGGCGATATAGATGGCGTTGACCCCTGGGTCGGCGATGAGCTCATCGGCATCGCTATACCAGCTTGGCACGCCGTGGCGCTCGGCGTAGTCGCGTGCCTTGTCGGCGCTGCGGCGCATGACGGCGACGAGTTCCGAGCCGTTGGCCTTTTGCAGGGCGGGCCCACTTTTGACTTCCGTGACATCGCCACAGCCGATAATGCCCCAGCGCACTTTTTCCATGGTTTTACTCCGGATGAGATCGAATTAATCGTTTGTTGCCGATATGGCAAGGGGGCGGTCTATGGTGGTCCTATCTTAGCTTTTTTGGCGCACGATTTGCAGAAAGCCGTCGCCGTATTTTTCGGCTTTAGATGGACCGATGCCGTGCGCCATCTTGAGCTCGTCGATGGAGATGGGGCGCAGGAGGGCGATGTCGCGCAGGGTGCGATCCGAAGCGACGACATAGGGTGGCACATGCTCGTCGCGGGCGACTTCCAGGCGGTGGCGGCGCAACTCTTCGAAGAGGTCGAGAGCGGCGGTGTCCAGATCGACTGTGGGATCGGTGCGGCGCACCTTGGACTTGAAGCGGGTGCCGGGGATGGGGCCAGTAGTCTCGGGCCGAGGCGGCAACAAGAGGCGAGCGGGGCGCTTTTCGTGGATGACTTCGTTGCCGGCTTCCGTTAGCACGACTAGAGGACGGTCGCCGCCGTGGAAATCCACCCAGCCGGCCGTTATTAGGCGGCGCAAGAGCTGTAAGATCCAGCGCTCGTCGTATTCTTTGAGCATGCCCCAGGAGCGCGTTTCTTTGAAGCCGGCGCGCACCAGTTTTTTGTCCTGGGTGCCGTGCAGGAGCTTGGCGACTGCTTGTAGACCAAAGATACCGTGTAGGCGCGCCACGGCACAGAGCGCTTTGCGCACGATAACGCTCACCTCTTCGGGGTCTATTTCTTCTTCTTCTGTGAGGCGACGGCAGATATCGCAACGACCACAGCCGGAGAGCACCTCGTCCTCGTCGCCGAAATAGCGCAGGATGGCGTCGTGGCGGCAGGAGCCGCCTTCGGACCAGCGCATCAACTCCAGAAACATATTCCACTTGTGCTGAGCTGCTTCCTGATCGCGGTCGCGGTCGCGGTCGATGAGATTGCGGCGCAGGGCCATATCTCCGGGGCCTATGAGCAAGAGGCAGGCGGCATCTTGGCCATCGCGTCCAGCGCGTCCGACTTCTTGGTAATAGGCTTCGACCGAGCCGGGCGGGGCCAGGTGGCCGATGGCGCGCACGTCGGCGCGATCGATGCCCATGCCGAAGGCATTGGTCGCCACGACGACTTCGAGCTGGCCAGCGGCAAAGGCGCGCTGCACGTTGTCGCGCTGCTCGCCTTCCATACCGGCGTGGTATCCTTCGCTGCGCCAGCCTTCGCCAGCTAAGCGCGCTGCTTCTTCTTCGGTGTTTTTTCGCGTGGGGGCGTAGACGATGGCCGTGCCTTTTCCTGCACCGGGTTTGACGAGCGTTTCTTCCAAGAGGGTATTGATGCGGCGATTGCGCTCGGCGCGGCTATTGGCCTCAGCTACGCGCAGGGATAGGTTGGGGCGGGCGAAGCCGCGGACCAGTTGCGGTGTCTCCGGAGGCAGGCCCAAACGGTCGAGGATCTCATCGCGTACAATGGGCGTGGCCGTGGCTGTGCAGGCGAGTACGTGCGCTTCTGGCAGGCTTTTGAGGAACCCGCCGATTTGCATGTATTCTGGGCGAAAATCGTGCCCCCACTCGCTGATACAGTGGGCCTCGTCGATGGCAACTAGCGGGCAGTTTAGGTCGCGTAACAGCGTGCGAAAACCGGAATGGACGAGGCGTTCGGGCGCGGCGTAGACGATTTTGTAGCGGCCTGCGGCGATGTCCTGCATGCGCTGGCGCAGCTCGGTAGTATCGAGCGTAGAAGCTAGGTAGGTGGCGGCCATGCCGCGCTCTTCGAGGGCCAGGACCTGGTCGTGCATGAGCGAAATAAGCGGTGAGACGACGAGCGTCGTGCCCGGCAGGAGGGAAGCCGGCAATTGATAGGTCAAGCTTTTGCCGCCGCCGGTGGGGGCTACGAGGAGTAGGCGGCCATCGCTGAGTAGTGTTTCGACGGCTTCGCGTTGGCCGGGACGGAAGGAGTCATAGCCCAGCTGGGCCAGCCCTGTTTCAAAATCGAGTCCGTGCTCTTGCGCGGCGGTGCTCACTCGGTCTCCATCTCTCTATAGACTTCGTCGGCGCGCGTCAGCCCGTCCCAAGCAGCGGCAAAACCTGCGTAGATAGCTACTTGGAAAAAGACTTCGACGATTTCCTCTTTTGTCGCCCCGTTGTTAATAGCCATGCGCAAGTTGAGGTCGAGGGCGTTGATGCGGCCTAAGGCCGTGAGTATGGCAATGCTGCAGAGGCTGCGCGTGCGCAAGTCCAGGTTGGGGCGCGCCCAGACCTCGCCGCCGATAAAGCCCATGACGGCGCGTTCGAAATCGGGCGAGAGCGCTTGGAAGCGTTCGCGTAGCGCGTCAATGGAATCACGGCCGACCATCTCGGTGAACTGTTCGATGCCTTTTTGGTATTGTTCTTCGTTCATCATAGTATGCGTTTTGAATACTGCGTAGAGAAACTAATAGGCAGCGCGGGCGCAGGCGAAAAACGCGCCATGGGCCTAAGGAGAAAATACAGAGAGAAACCGGCATGTGTTATAGAGAGGTGACATGACTGTGTCAAAAACTATGCACTCTATGTATTTATGCCAATTATGGTATTTATGCCAATTATGGTATTTATGCCAATTATGGCTACTTATTATTACGTCAACACACCCTCGACATGCTCATCAAATAAATCCACGTCCTTGGCGATCATCTCAGGGTCGTCCTTGAGGAAGGCGCCGATCAGGGCTACATCGTTTTCGCGCATGGCATTACCCAGCGTTTCAAAGGCTTCTTTGATGGGTTTGTTGCCGCCGGCAAAAATCTTGTAGTGGACGACGGGGCGCGGAATGGTTGCGATCACGTCGAGCATGGCTCGGCGGTCCTCGTCTTCCCATTTCTCGCCTTCGCCCTTGTGGTGGGCATCGCGGGAGCGGTCCGTCGGGTTGTAGTAGGAGCACATTTGAAAGTCGGGCTCTACGTTATCGCGTATCCACGCCTGCACCGGTGCTTGGTGAGCGGCAAAGCCGCTAACGATACCGGCCTCTTGCATGCGCTGTTGCGCTTCCTCAAAGAGGTCCCAGCGCTCGCTGGCGTGCCAGTTGTCGACCACGCCGCCGTGAATATAGGCGCCGGTGCAGCCCAATTCGACCGCTCCGTCAAGCCATTTGCGCCAGGCATCGGGGTTGTCTCGTTCGATGCAGACTTGCGCAAACCACTGAATCTTTCCGCCCGCATTCCAATAATCGTGCAGCACGGAGAAGATGTGATCGTCGGTGCGGCCAAAGAAGGTGTTGATGCCATTTTCTTCGGCGTTGTTGAGCACGTGGTGGATGCGCTCGGGCGTGTGGTAGTCGAGCATTTCTTTGTTGCGCTCGGGGCTCTGGTGCGAAAAGCCGGAGAAGGGGTTGCCGCCGATGCAGAGTCCGGAGACTTGGGCGGTGCCGATTTTGCGTAGACGCATAGATAGTTGCCTCCTAGTTAGGTACTAATATAGCGTTTCCCTGCAATTTTATTGCTCGGTTTTCTCCAGCCGTGCCGAGTGCTCTATCCCCATGTCTTCTGCACGGCTTCTACCCGCTCTTTCCACTCCGCATCTAGCGCACCGCCATTCGAAGCGGCGATGTTCTGATGCAATTGCTCGCTGGTGCGCGCTCCGGGTATAATACATGAGACCGCGTCGGCACTCAGGCTGAAGTGGTGGGCCAAGCGAGTGAGACCGCCGTCGTATGCGGCGCCGAGTGGCTTGAGTGTTTCGGCGCGTTCGATGCGTTCGTGCATGCGTTCTCCGGCGCGGGCGGCGCGGTTGTCGTTGGGCACTTCTTGGCCGGGAGAGAATTTTCCCGAGAGAATGCCCTGTGCCAACGGCAGGCGGCAGAGCAGGGCGACGCCTTTCTCTTTTGCCAGAGGGAAGAGCTGTTCTGCCGCCGAGGTGTCGAGCAGGTTGTAGGTGATCTGCAGTGCTTCTACTAGGTTTTGTTCCATGAGCCAAATGCCGTCTTCGACGCTGTTGACGGCGATGGCGCGCAGGCCAATTTTACCTTCGTTTTGCAGCGCTTCCAACGCGGTTGCCCAGGCGTGTTTTTCCATGTCGGCACGATTGGGGCTATGCAGTTGGTAAATATCGATGCGGTCGCGGCGCAGTCTCTTTAAGCTCGTTTCACAGGCCGCTTTTATGCGCTCTGGCGAGAAGTCTTTGCCGACGCTGCCGCCTACTTTGGTGGCGATATAAACGTCATCGCGGTTGCCCAGGGCCTTGCCGAGAATTTCCTCGCTGCCGCCTTTTTGGTAGGCTTCGGCCGTGTCGAAAATGGTTACACCGAGATCGGTCGCTTCGCGCACGAGGTCGATCCAATACGACTCCGTTTGGCCCGTTTCAGCTAATCTATTGCAGCCCATGCCCACTTCGGATACTTCGATCCCTGTATTGCCCAAGGTGCGTGCATGCATGTGCCCGTTGCTCCGTAGGTAAAAGGTAGTTTATCTATGTTGGGTCTGCATGATATGGGAAGTGGTGATAGCTGTCAAATACTCGCTGTGTGGGGTCTTTGTATTTCGCACCTTATATTAAAGGATATGGCGATTTTTTATTAGGCACAGTCGAAAGGCGATCTGTCGTCTCCATGAGTAAGAAACTATTTAAGCCCCTTTCCCGCGATGGAACCTGGCGCACGTACTCGATTGCCGATGGGCTGGCCGGACATCGCTTTGAGCATATTGCCGAAGATGCGGCTGGTTTTCTCTGGTTTGCGACGCATGCCAATGGCGTTATGCGCTATGACGGTAGCGAGTTCCGCAATTTTACAACCCGCGATGGGCTCTGCGGCGACCAGGTCTACGGGCTGCTTTGCGATAGCCAAGGGCGTTTGTGGTTTGCTACCAATGACGGGGGGATTTGCTGGTATGATGGCCAGACTTTTCACACGTTCGAAGACGATGTAGCCCGCCGTCCACGCCAGTTTGTCTATGCCGATAGCCAGGGGCGCATCTGGTTTGGCGGGCATATGGAAGTCGCCTGCTTCGACGGTCAGTCTCTCTATGATGTGCCCATTCCCCATGACGTAGAGCTCGATCCCAATTATGCCAATGTCGAATGTTGGGGCGTGGCCGAAGACGAGCGCGGGCGTCTGTGGTTTGCCTTTACCTATGCTCTCGTTTGCTGCGAGAATGAAGTGTATCACCTCGCGGCTAAAGGGGAGCCCTTTACGGTGGCTCCGCGTGCTGAAGGGGGGCTGTGGATGGGGCGCGGGCCGAGTATTGGTTATTGGGACGGTGAGCGCTTTGAAGTTATGCACGAGATCGAGGATCCCGTGCGCAAGATTCAGCTCGACGACGAGGGGCGCCCCTGGTTTTGTTCCATGGCAGGTGTGCTGTGCTATGATGGTAGCCAATTTCATCATTTTCAAATGGAGGATGGTCTTCCCTACCCCATCGTCAACGGATTCTTACAGGATCGTGAGGGGCAGCTTTGGTTTGCGACTTGGGGGGGAGGTCTCTGTGTATACGACGCCAATGCCATACGCCCCGTAGACCTAGCGGGCAGAGTGTTGAACGACGTTTTTTCGCTGTGCGAAGATGCACGAGGGAGGCTGTGGACGGGTATTTGGCGCATCGGCAGCCCCGGTCAAAGCGGAAATGCGATTAAGATGTGGGATGGAGAGGGTTCCGTTGAATATGGTCCGGAACAAGGGCTTTATTTGGAATCCTGCATGGTCGTGTATATCGACGCGCACGACACCGTGTGGGCGGGTGGTAATTCCGGTCTTTTTCGTTTTGCCTCCGATGGTTTTGTCGCTGTCGAATTAGAAGACCTACCCGCCGGGGCAGTAGTTAGTGCGATAAGTGAAGACGAACAGGGATCCCTTTATCTGGGGTATAGCGCGGGGCCCTTTTCGACGCAATTGGGTCTGTTGCGTTTCCGAGAGGGGCAGAGTGAGCGCTTATGCGCCTGGGAAATATCGAACTCGACGTATAATTATACCAGCTCGATCATCGTCAGAGCGGGCGAGGTATGGTTCGCGCAGCGCTCGGTCGATGGGCGTCCGACGGATGGCTGTTTGGGTTATTGGGTAGAAGGTCAAGAGCCCCTTTTCTTTCGCGACAAGCTGCCGACGCAAAGTATAGAGGAGATGGTTGAGGACGAACAGGGGAAGCTGTGGGCGGCGACGTTAGAGGGCATAGTGCGGGTCGACGATGCGCGTATTACAGCGATTGAGTTAGGAACTAGTCTGGCGCAGAATCGCGTGCTCTGTCTGTGCAAAGACCAACGCGGCTATTGGTGGTTTGGCACGGACCACGGTGTCGTGCAGTACGATGGCTGGACTTTTCAGACCATTCGCTCGCCCCATATTGGCCCGACTCGGCGTATTCTCCAGAGTCGGGCGGGGCATATGTATTTTGCCACACTCAATGGTTTGGTGCGCTATATGCCGGGCGCTATAGCGCCGAAGGTGCGCGTGCTACAGGTAGTGGCAGACCAAGTATACCGCGATGATACAGAGATTGAGATCTCGACGATTGTGCGTCAGGTGATGTTCGAATTTCGCGGTATGAGTTTTCGCACGCAGCCAGAAGATATGCTCTACGTGCACCAGCTCGAAGGCTACGAGATCGGCTGGAGCTCAGCTAATACCGAGCTGCGCGTTTATTATGAAAACCTGCCAGTCGGCCAGTATGCATTCCAGGTAAAAGCCATCGACCGCGACCTCAATAACTCGGAGGTGGCCTCCGTGCAGTTGACGGTGGTGGCCGACGACCGCGATCAACGTATAGATGCACTAGAGGAGCGCGTGCAGGTGCGCACCCAAGAACTGGAGCGCGAGATCGCCGAGCGCGTACAGGCCGAAAAGGAATTACAGGTAGCCAAGGATGCCGCCGAGTCTTCGAGCCGTGCCAAGAGCGTGTTCCTCGCCAATATGAGCCACGAGATCCGCACGCCGATGAATGTGATTTTGGGCTATGCGCAGCTCTTGCGCGAGGAAGAACAATTATCCACTGACCAGAGCCATGCTGTCGATGCCATTCAGCGCAGCGGCGATCATCTATTGTCCTTGATCAACGATATCCTCGACCTCAGTAAGATCGAAGCAGGCAGTCGGGAATTGGTGCTCGAGAATTTTACCTTAGAGCAGTTTATCGACGACCTGTCGACGATGTTTGAGCTGCGTTGTTATCAGCAGGGGTTGGGCTGGCGAGTAGAGATTGAGATAGAGGCCACGCGCGTGCGCGGTGATGCCAACCGCCTGCGCCAAGTGCTTATAAATTTATTGGGTAACGCCGTGAAATTCACGGATGAAGGCCACGTAGAATTGCGCGTAGAACAGCGCGATGGCGATACATACTATTTTGAAGTAACCGATACGGGGTTGGGTATTGATCCGGAGATCCAGCAGGCTGTTTTTGAACCCTTTCACCAAGGTATGGCCGGTGTTGATAAGGGAGGCACTGGGCTGGGATTGGCCATTGCGCGCCAGCATCTCGGCCTAATGGGCGGCGAATTACATTTACAGTCTACGCCGGGCAAAGGAACTCGCTTTTCTTTTCAGCTAGCCCTGGCGCCGCTGTCGGGGGATGCAAACGAGATTGGGGACCAAGGGGACTGGTCGCGCGTGCGCCACTTAGAAGAGGGGATGGCCTTTGTTGCGCTGGTCGTCGATGATGTGCTGGAGAACCGCGAGTTACTGCGGCGAATCTTGGCGCGAATCGGCGTCGAAGTCCGGCTAGCTGAAAACGGGCTCGCGGCTATTGAAGCGGTGTCGGAAGAGGTACCCGATATCGTATTTATGGATATCCGCATGCCCCAACTGCGCGGTGATGAAGCAATGCGCCGCATTCGCGATACTTTGGGTGCGCGCTGCCCCAAGATGGTCGCCGTGACGGCCTCGGTCTTTGCACACCAGCGCCAACACTTTCTCGCCGAGGGTTTTGATGGGTATATCGACAAGCCCTTCCGCACCGAAGATATTTACGCGTCGTTCGCTCATTTACTTGGAGCGCGTTTCGAGATGGGGCCCCCTGTGCCCAAAGTTGGTGTAGTAGAGCAGAAGCGCAGTGCAAACTTGGAGAATTTCGCAGTGCCGCAGGCGCTCTATGAAAAATTAGAAGAGGCTGTAAAGGTACATAGTGTTACCCAGCTCAACGCCGTGCTGGGGCCACTGGCTGAGTTGGGAGAGGATGGCAGTCTGTTGGCAGACGAATTTCGCGCTCTGGCGAAGCGGTTTGATATGGTGGGGATTGGAAAAGTATTGGGGCAGGTGCGCTGCGAGTAGGTTGAGAATAGATACGACCAAGGGGGTAGGTAAAAGAAGAACATTGCAACTCGGCCCGTTGGGCCTCAGACAGCAATAACCTTCTTTTATTTACCCCATTGGTCGTTTACTCATTGGAGGGCTACTCTTGCGGGCCTTAAAAGAAGGGGAGAGAGTAGGGGGAATAGGCCGTGAAGAAAGATGTTAGAGTTCGTCTATGCGGCCTTCCTGAAAATCCACTTCTAGCCAGGGGTCTTTCGTGTTACGCCTGAAGTTGAGTAGTGTTTTTCGCATCTGCTCGGCGACGTTTTTGAGCGCAGGGTCGTCGATGCGGTTGGTCGTTTCCTGTGGGTCTTGTGCTAAGTCGTAGAGTTCCTCGGGGGCGCGTTGTGTTAGGTGGCGCGTTTCGCGCAGGCCCATGTGTTCTACGTTGTGGTCGCGGACGGCGGTCCAGCTGGTGGATCGGAAGAGATCGGTGGGGAAGGGGGCCTCTAGGCCGGCGGCTAGGTGGCGCGCGAATTTGTAGCGGCGGCCGCGCAGCACGCGGTAGGGGTTGTAGTCCATGACTTCGTGGAAACAATGAGAGTAGTAGGTCTCGTCCCAACCGGCGGCGGTGGGCTGGTCGAGGATGGGGATGAGCGAGCGTTCGGGCAGATCTTGCGGGATGGGCACGCCGCACCAGTCTTGTAGGGTCGGGCGGATATTGGTCCAATTGATGAGGGCCTGGTGGTGCGTGCCGCGCGTTGCGAGGTCGGGGGTGCGGATTAGGAAAGGGCAGTGGTGACCGCTTTCGAAGAACGAGGCTTTGGCACCGGGAAAAGGCATGCCGTGGTCGGTGGTGACGATGACGAGCGTTTCGTCGGCGCGTCCCGACTCTTCTAATACATCCAAGAGCAGGCCGATGCCGTGGTCAAAGCGCGAGATGGCCTGGTAGTAGTCGGCGAGGTCGGCGCGTACGGCGGGTAGGTCAGGTAAGAAGTCGGGTACGATGACGTCTTCGGGGCGATACGATGTTTCGCTGACGCCGCGCCAGACCTGGTCGTTGGCATAGCCGCGCCCAGCGCGGTGCGGGTCGGAAAAACCGACGTGCAAATAGAAGGGGCGGTCCGTATTATCGGTGAGAAAGGCGCGGGCGGCGTCGGCGAGATCGGCGGGGCTGCGCGAGTTGACTTGGGGTTCGTGCTCGAAGGGATAGACGCTTGCCGGTTCGACGTGTTTTTTACCGATACAGGCCGTGGCGAAACCGGCCGCGCGCAGCGCCTGCGGTGTCGAACTCATTTCCTCGCGGGTGCGAAAACCGTGTATGCCGTGGCAGTGCCCGTATTGGCCGTGGGTGTGGCTGTGCTGTCCGGTGAGGATGCAGGCGCGGCTAACGGCGCAGGACGGCGAGGTGCAGAAGGCGTGGTCAAAGACAACGCCTTCTTGGGCGAAGGCATCGATACGCGGCGTTTTTACGACGTCGTTGCCGTAACAGGCGGCCAATCGCGACCAGTCGTCGGCGATGAGGAAGAGCGCGTTTTTGTAGGCGGTCATGGGTTGTGTTTCTCTTTGTAGTCGCGTGAAATGGGCCTCTTATGCAGCGGATTCCGCCAGTCGCTTTTTCTGTTCTTCCATCATGGCCTGCTGGCGTTTGATGCGCTCTGGCACTATGCGCTGGCGCTCGCCCGTTATGTGAAAGTCTAACTCTTCGACACCGAGGCCGCGTAGCACGCCTCGTTCTATGGGCGAATAAGCGTCTGGATCTTCGCGTTTGAACTGCATGGGGTCTTTGAGCGAGATGGGCGGATTGGTGATAAAGCGCGCGCGGCCCGACGGGTTGTTGGAGGCGGCGTGTAATACAAAAGGGTGCAGCACGACGACGTCGCCTACTTCGCCCGTCAGTTCAATAAAGTCCGTACATTGTTCGATAAGGCCGCCAAAATCGCCGGGAGTCAGGCCTTCGGGGTGGGCGAGCAGGTGGCGCGCGACGATGGGCACGGAATCACAGGCGACAAAGGTGCCGCCGCTCTGTGGTTTTATATCGGACCAGATGACAATGGTGAGCAGGCCTTGTTCGGGGCTGTCGAGAAAGTGGCGGAAGAAATCGCCGTCCTTGTGCCAGCCGGGGCACTGCGCTGATGGGGGCTGCCAGAGCTCGTCGGCGCGCAGGCCAAAATTGCAGATGAGGCCGTCGCTCCACGCGGGCTCGTCGCCGGCGATGCGTTCGGCTCCACCGGCTAAATGGCAGAGGGCGTCCCAGGCCTTGGGTGCGAGCTCGCGGATTGCTACGCGGTTTATCGAAGGCATGTGCACGCGGCCTTCTTGCCAGGTCGATGAGTCGTTGGGGTCGTAGCCGAGGCGCTTAAAGGCCAAGTCGGTCCACTGTTGGGCGAAGGCGCGGTCAAAGCAGTTGCGCACGACGACGTGGCCTTTGGCCAGGAAGTGGTCTATATCCGTTGGTGACAGCGTTTGATTTGAGTGGGCCATGTCGGTGCAGGCTCCTGTGTTGCGCTGGAGGTGTTGGGAGCGAATGCAGGGGATGATAGGTGTGTGTCGAGAGGCTGTCAACGCGGGGTACTGCGTGTTGCCTATGATGACGGCTCTGATATAATCGATAAAAACAGATGGCGAAATAGGAGATACATATGAGCGATAGTGCCGGCACGATGACAGCAGAAAAAATAGCGGGCGAGTTCAAACGCCAAGAGGATAGTTTTCGCGATTGGGTGACGGACGATGGCTCCTCTGACTATCCTGCAGCGGCGGGGCGCTATCATTTGTATGTGTCGTTGGCCTGCCCGTGGGCACACCGGACGATTATCGCACGCCGGCTCAAAGCTTTAGAAGGTGTTATTGGCATGACGGTGGTCGATCCATTGCGCGACGGACGCGGTTGGGCCTTTACTGATGAGTCCGATCCGGTCAACGGTTTTCAGTTTCTCAGCGAGGTCTATCGCAGCAGCGATCCGCAGTATAGGGCGCGCGTAACGGTGCCCGTGCTCTTTGATAAACAGAGCAACCGCATCGTCAACAATTCGGAAGTCGATATTGTGCGCATGTTCAATAGCGCTTTTGGCGAATGGGCTAACGGAGCGGTCGATTTATATCCAGAACCGCTGCGAGCGGAGATCGACGAATTAGATGATCTGGTTTACCCCCATATTAACAACGGCGTGTATCGCTCTGGTTTTGCCGAAACGCAGGCGGCTTATGAGGCGGGCGTCGTACCCTTATTTGCCGCATTGGACCAGTTGGAAGAGCGCCTGGCGTCGCGTCGTTATCTGTGCGGGAATCAGATAACGGAGGCCGATTGGAAGCTCTTTGTGACGTTGGTGCGCTTTGACGAAGTGTATTATGTACATTTTAAGTGCAATGTGCGCCGCATTGCCGAATATGAGAATTTATGGGCTTATGTGCGCGATTTATATCAGCAGTCGGGCATTGCCGAGACGGTCAACATGGATCATATCAAGCGCCATTATTATATGACGCACGACGATATTAACCCGTTTTCTATTGTAGCGCTGGGGCCGAGGGATCTGGACTTTACGGCGGCGCACGGGCGGGAGAAAATGGGCGCCGGCTTGTGATATTTGTAGGTCTTGTATAGGGCTGTGCTGAATAGCAGAATTACTGGAGTGCGAATGAAAAGTAGTGAAGGGCTGTCTAAACTTGAGCCTCTATACCGCTATCTGCCTTTTCTCGATTGGCTTTTCCACTATCGTCGCCGGGACCTAGCGGGGGATTGCACCGCTGGGCTAATCGTCGCCATTATGCTCGCGCCTCAGGGCATGGCCTATGCCATGCTGGCTGGTCTCCCACCCGAAGCGGGGTTGTATTCCAGTATTCTCCCCCTGATAGTGTACGCCCTGTTGGGGACTAGCCGGACCCTTTCCGTGGGGCCGATGGCGGTGATTTCGCTGATGGTGGCCAGCGGTTTAGCTCCCCTGGCCACACCGGGCAGCGCCGGCTATATGCAATGGGCGTTAGCGCTTGCCCTGCTAGTCGGTATGATCAAACTCATTATGGGCCTGTTGCGGTTTGGATTTCTCGCCGACCTCCTCAGTCACGCGGTCGTATCGGGTTATACTAGTGCTGCGGCTCTAATCATTCTGGCAGACCAATTCCGCAATTTATTAGGGGTGCCGGTGCCGCGCCAGGATTTTTTTTACCAGTCGATGCTCTATCTGATCCAGAATCTCTACGAGGCCAATTACAGCACGGTGTGGATCAGTCTGGGGAGTATTGCCTTCTTGCTCTTTTGCAAGGGGCCGCTCAAGCGCGTTCTAAAAAATAGCAGGGTTCCGGATGGCCTTGCCATACCGTTGGCCCAGGGCGCGCCGCTCGTGTTAGTCGTTGCAGCGACCACCTTGGTATGGGGATTGGACCTACATGGTCGCGATGGTGTGGACATCGTGGGGTCTCTGCCCCAGGGTCTGCCCACGCTGGCTCTACCCTTTCTGAGTTTAGATATAGTGCAGAGCCTGTTTCCCCTAGCGCTAACTATTAGTTTGGTGAGTTTTACGGGTAGTATTTCCGTGGCTAAATCCCTCGCTAGCAAACGCCGTCAGCGCATCGGGGCCAACCAGGAACTGATTGGTCTTGGCCTCGCCAATTTGAGCGCAGCTTTCTCTGGGGGGGTAGCAGTGACAGGTGGTCTCAGCCGTTCGATCGTCAATTTTGCGGCTGGAGCTAACACCGGATTGGCTTCGATTATCACCGCCCTGCTCATTGGCCTGGTCGTCCTGTTCTTTACACCGCTCTTTTTCTATTTGCCCAGAGCTGTTCTGGCGGCGATTATTGCCGTGGCTGCTGCCGGTATAATCGATCTGCGCACGGCTGCGCAGATGTGGCGCTATAGCAAGGCCGATGCGATGTCCCTGGTGGCGACTTTTCTATCCGTCCTTACCTTGGGAGTAGAGCTGGGCATCGCCGTCGGCGTCGGGGCGTCCGTTTTGCTTTTTTTATGGCGAACGAGCAAACCGCGCGTCGTCGAATTGGGGAGAGTCGATGATGGCGAATTGTTTCGCAGTGTCGAGCACCACGAAGTCAAGACCTATCCTTCGATACTTTTATTGCGCATTGACGAGAGTCTTTACTTTGCCAATGCGAGCCAGTTGGAGAGGCAACTGCTCAACGAGGTTGCAGAGCGCGCACAGATCGAGCATCTGGTATTGGTTTGCAGTGCGATCAATTATATTGATGCTAGCGCCTTAGAAACGTTGGTGCGCTTGAATGAGGAATTGGCTTCGGCAGGGGTGGATATGCACTTGGCAGAAGTTAAAGAAGCCGTAATGGACAGCTTTGCCAAAACCGGCTTTGCACAGCGGCTCAAAGCGGGGCGGATATACTTGAGTGCGTACGAGGTGGTAGACGCTCTTAACCGCCCTCAAAAAGCGTCGTATCACATATGATGAACTCGACGAAAATAGAAGGAGAAAGCCATGTTGCTCAAACAGTATTATCTCGGATGTCTAGCCCACGCATCGTATTTGTTGGGCGATGAGGAAACGCACACGGCTGTAGTAGTAGACCCACAGCGCGACATAGACCACTATATAGCAGATGCGGCTGAGCACGGTTTGGAGATACGCCACGTGTTTCTCACCCATTATCACGCCGATTTTGTCGCTGGGCATATAGAGTTGCGCGAGCGCACGGGTGCGCAGATTCATTTAGGGGTGAGCGCACGGGCCGAATATCCTTTTGTTGCGATGAAGGACGGAAGCGAAGTCCGCTTGGGCCAGATGCTGCTGCGCACGCTCGAAACGCCGGGACATACGCCCGAATCTATCTGCATCCTAGTCTATGACCTGGCAGTAGATGCTGATGCGCCGCATGCTGTGCTGAGTGGGGATACTCTTTTTATTGGCGATGTCGGGCGGCCCGATTTGGGTGCTTCCGTCGGTTGGACGGCAGAGGAATTAGCCAACAAACTCTACGATTCACTACATCGAAAACTCTTGCCAGCCGTGGCGGACCACACCTTGGTCTATCCGGCGCACGGCGCTGGTTCGATGTGTGGTCGCAACCTTAGTGAAGAGACCTTCTCTACGGTCGAGACGCAGCGGCACTATAACTATGCCCTGCAGAGCATGACGTGTGAGGCCTTTGTACGTCTGGTCACTGCAGACCAGCCCGATGTCCCTGCATACTTTAGCTATGATGCGGAGATGAATGCCCGCGAACGGCCGACCCTAGAGGACAATATAGAGCAAAACTACAAAGCCCTGTCACTGGAGGAAGTGCTGGAGTTGCAGGGCAAGGGGGCACAGGTTTTGGATGTGCGCGAGACGGAAGACTTCGCCGGTGCGCACTTGACGGGCAGCATTAATATTGCCCTTGATGGTCGTTATGCCTCTTGGGCAGGCGCTGTGCTCGACAGTGCCAAGTCCATCGTCATCGTAGCCGCTCCTGGCACGGAGGAGGAAGCTTGCGTGCGCCTGGGGCGCATCGGCTTTGATCAGGTGGTTGGCTATCTCCAGAGCGGTATGATGGCGCTGGCGAAAAGGTCTGACCTGATAGCGGGCGTACAGCGCATGACCGCTAAAGATTTAGAAGAGTGGTTGGCTACCGGTGCCAATCTCTGGGTGCTGGATGTGCGCACCGCGGTAGAACGCGAAGAGATTCACATCCCCACTAGTGTGCATATTCCGCTCAATCGTTTGACTCAACGCTATGGGGAAATCCCAACAGATCGGCCTGTAGTTGCCTACTGCGCTGGCGGCTACCGCTCGTCGATTGCCGCCAGCCTGTTGATGCAACGCGGCATTCAGGTATACGATTTGGTCGGCGGCATAAGCTCTTGGGAAGCCATTCATCCGCCGGCGGCAGGCTGATTTTCTATCCCTGCTGCCACGGACCCTGGATTGCCAAGGTCACTCCCGGATTCTGGATATTGACGTAGAGCGTTTCGCCATCGGGCGCAAAGACGGCGCCGGCGAATTCCGATTTGTTTAAGGCGTTGCGCCCGAGTTGGTAGAGTTGGCCAGCGGGCGTGACGCCTACCAAGAACTGTTGCTCGGGGCCGTCTTCGCAGACGACTAAGTCGCCCCAGGGAGAGACCGTTAGGTTGTCGGCGTTGTCGACGATGGCGCCGTCGTTTGGCTCGACAAAGAGCTCTACGTATCCCGGCATTTTCTCCTCGCGCTCCGTGCCTTCCTGCGGGCTGGGCATATAGCGCCAGATCTGTCCCTTGCGCGCGCTGCCGCCGCTGGTACAGGCAAAGTAGATCGCCTCTTGTCCATACCACATGCCTTCGCCGCGGGCAAAAAGCGCCGCGCCTTGAGCGAAGCCGCGCAGACGCAGATCGTCTTTGGGGGAGCGCACGCGTTCCATGTCGATCCAGCGTACGGCCATGGGTTCGCCGGGGCGCACCAGCGTCTCTTCCCAATTGCGCGTGTCTAAGCTCGGGGCATCGATAACGACGAGAGCCTGTAGACGGCCACCGGCGGCGAGGTGGCCCTTTTCGTTGGGTATATAGCGATATATCAGGCTGTCGTCGCGATCTTCTGTCTGGTAGACGATGCCCGATTTGGGGTCGACGGCGATGGCCTCGTGGTTGAAGCGACCCATGTCTCTGAGGGGTTCGGGCCGCGCCCGACCGATCTCTGCACGCGCTGGTACTTCAAAGTTATAACCGTGGTTCTTCTCGTGGAATTCGTCCTTTAACTGCATGGTCTCTTCGCACGTGACCCAAGATCCCCAGGGCGTGGGTCCACCGGCGCAATTGCGGATGGTGCCAGCCAGGCTCAAAAACTGTTTTTCTACTTGGCCATCGGCGGCGATAACGACGGTGGTGGTGCCGCCTAGGGAAGGATCTTTGCCGTGTCCCCAATCGTAGAAGTCCTCTTTGGGCAGTGTATCCATGAGCTCGTTCTGGGCGCCAAAGGGACCGGCGGCCTTGCTGCCGGCCGTGAGCTCGTGGTTGCGCACGAGCAGTGTGCGGCCATCGGGCCCAGCAAACGTGGCCATGGCATCGGGCGCACCGGGTAAGAGTAAGCCATCGGCCATGGGATCACCGGTGCGCGAGATAACGCGATAGGAAAAGCCCTCGGGCAGGTCGAGGATGCGATGCGAGTCGGGGACTAGAGGGCCGTAGCCACCCTTCTTGCCCGGGGTGTCGGCCCAGGCGATATGTCGTTGTAGTCCGGAGAAAGCCACGGACACGGCGGCGGCTTTGAGGAATCGCCTTCTGGAAACCTGCATGTCTACTCCCTGTTGTATTTTTGTCTCGTATTAGTAGTGGATCGCAAATAAATATGGGCTATTATAGGGATTGTGTCATCCGCGTAGCACAATTGTAACTATACTAGGGAATATCATGCGCCCCCACATACTCATTACAGAACGTGAAATCGTTGGTTTGCGCTCGTTAGAACAAGTGCGCTCGGCTCTAGAAACGGGTCATACGCAGGTGCTTTGGCAGCGGCTCTGCGCGCGTGTCGAGGCGCATCTAGTGACCGAGCCTTTGCGGCCAACGACTGCTCTGGCGGGCCGCGATGTCGATAGTACGCGCCATGCCAATCCAGACTATGTGATTGTGCAGGCGGTTTGTGAACGCGTAACGGAACTAGGGCTTTTTGCTCTTTTGCGAGAAGATAAGCGCTGCGCTGAGGCGGCGCTGGCGCAGATGCGCACGCTCTTTGACGCGGCGGTCTGGCCCGATTGGCGCGACCAGGCGCATTATAGCGTCTCGGCGGACTTGCGAACTGGGCAGCTGAGCCAGGCGCTGGCGCTGGCCTACGATTGGTTGTATCCGCTGCTGAGTGGGGGGGAGCGCGCAGAAATTATAGCGGGCATTGATCGCTGTGGTATACAGCCCTACTTAAAGGCCGTGTCAGAAGATGCTTGGTGGCTACATAAAAAGAACAATTGGCAGGCCTGTGTGGTGGGCGGGTTGGGCATTGCGGGCATGGCCTTGGGCGAAGATCATGCCCAGTCGCAGGAGCTGGTGGACTTATCAATCGAGCGTTTGCGCGACTATCGGTCTATTTATGGGCCGCTGGGCGAGTTTAACGAGAATGTCGCCTATGCGGGGGCCACGCGTTTGCCCATTACGTTTTTTGCCGTGCATCGCTACTGGGCGCAGGGGGGTGAGAATGTGCTGGCAGCTACCCCCTTCCCGGCGACGGGGCGTTGGTATATGCACTTTACGGCACCGCCCGGCCGCATGGCCGAGTTTGGTGATTCGCCTATTGAAGCGGGCCCTATGACGAGTCACTACGCGGCACTGGCCGCGGCGACGGGCGATGGCCTCTTCCAGTGGTTTTACCAGACGTATCCCGGGCGCGATGATGCCGTGAGCTTACCACTGGAGTTGCTCTGGTACGACGAGCGCATAGAGCCCGTTGGGCCGGTGGGGCAACTGCCAAAGGGCGCGGCTTTCCCGGCGCACAGCGGCTGTATTAGCAGTCGTGCCGATTGGGGAGTGGAAGACACGCCATCGCTGGTATTCTCTAAGGCGGGACACGGCGCCGAAGGGCATGGCAACCACGATGCGGGTCAGGTATGTATCGATGGTTATGGTCAGCGTTTGATTGTAGACCTGGGTGCGCCGCCGATGTATCCGGCGGACTTTTTTGGTGAACAGCGCTACGAATACTATAACGCCAGCGTTTTGGGGCATAACGTTTTGAGCTTTGATGGCGAAGAGATGAAGTCGAGTGCGGAGGATCGGGCCGAGATCGTCGACGCGCGTTTTGACCCATTGCGCGGCGGCTGTTGGGAGTTGGACTTGACGGGCTGTTACGCCGGGGTGGAAAAGGTGACGCGGCGCGTGATCCATTTGCTGCCCAACGTGGTGGCGGTGCTGGACGAGGCGCATTGCGCACAAGAACGCGAAATCGCCCTGCGCTGGCACACGGCGGACAAGGCGAATCCGGATGCCGATGGTGCTTTTGTCGTCGAGAATAACGGGGTGTACTTGGTAGCCAAGGTCGTCAGTTTAGAGGGGGGCGACATGGTCTGCCGTCGCGGCGAGCACGCCTACGAAGCACCCTATAATACGGGGCGTTTGGGCGATGAGTTCGCGCAGCGTCGGGAGAGCTATGTCGAAGCGGTAGTGCGCACAGACCACTGTCGCCTATTGACGCTCTTTGCCGTGTATGAGCCAGGAGAGGGTATGGAGACATGGCGCGAGGGGGACGGCGGCTGGACGATTGAGGTGGGAGAACAGCGCCCGCGCGTCGGCGTATTTGACGGGCGCTTTGCCGCGATTGCCGCATTGGCGCATGGATGGGTGATGGACCTAGCGGAGTAGGTTGTTCCGCCCTATTTGTCTCAATCAAAATCAGCATCCGCTAAAAACTCGTCTTGTTTGCACAACTGACGCATGCGCTCGATCTGTGCAGGCAGCACGCGTCCTTCGGAAAGAGGTGGCAGGTCGTCTACGGAAAAAAAGCCGACGTCTTCCGTTTCGGCGCTGGTTCGAGCTTCGCCTCCGAGCAACTCGCAGAGAAAGAACAGGTTGTATACGTGGAAGGGATAGGGTTGGGGATGCGGATGTTTTTCGCGGTCGTATACGGCGAGCAGGCGCACGGCGCGCGTTAGATAACCCGATTCTTCTTCGATCTCTTTGACGGTGTTTTCGGCGCCGGACAGACCGACGTCGGCAAAGCCGCCGGGCAGTGTCCACAAACCGTCGGCGCGTTCTTTAACCAAGAGAATGCGATCTTCTGCATCAAAGACGACACCGCGCACACCGAGTTTGACGGTGCCATAGCCCTTTTCTGCCGCAAAGAGCGCCTCGACCTTTTCTATTTGCATATCGGCCGTAGCGGCCATCATTTCGGCGGCAATGCGCCGCACCTCTTCGTAGCGCTCTGCTTCAAACGGGTTTTTTGTAAAGGCGAGGCCGCTCTGGGCCGCGGCCTGTAGACGGCGCGCCCAGTCGAAAAATTTAGGGTCCATATCGTAGTATACTCGCTAAAAAAGTAGGACGAGGGCGATGAGCCCGGCTACAGGCCAAGAGCTCAATATGCTTCTTTGTTGATGACCTGGATCATGGCGATGATATAACCAAACTGGAACGCCCACGCTTGGCGCACGCGACCGGAAGCGCCCGCTGGCGGCACGTCGTCTGGGTGTCCGGGGGCGTGGTCGGGCATCAGCATATAGGGATAACCGACGTCGTGCAATGTGCGCGCGATTTCGTGCATATCGAGATCGCCTTCATCGGGCCAGACTTCCTGAAAGTTGTGCAGTCCGCCTTTTATGTTGCGATAGTGGACGTTGAATATTTTTTTGCGCTCGCCGAAGTAGTGAAGAATTTCGTAGAGCTCTTTGCCGGGGTCTTTTAGTCCTTCGGAGGCGACGCCGCAGCAGAAGTTAAAACCGTGGTTGGGGCTGTCGACTAGCTCGGAGAAGCGTTTAAGTCCTTCAAAGACGGGCCAGTTCCAGCGTTCGACGCCGCGCAGTACGGGGGCGGGTGGGTCATCGAGGTGGCTAGCTAGTTGCACGTTGTTGGCTTCGGCGACGGGGATGACGCGCTCTAGGAAATATTTGGCGCGAGCAAAGCTTTCGTCGCGGCTGACGACGCCTGCATCGCTCAAGGTCTCGTTGTCGTATTTGGACAGGTCAAAGCTGCTATAGCTACTGCCGCCGCGCCCAGGCGTGCTCGGCGTGCGCTGATGCGGTAGGACGCAGAAGTTGTAGTTGATGCCGCGTAGGCCGGCCTTGCCGACGTTTTCGATGACTCGGCAATATTCGTCTAGGTCGCGGTCTCGCTGTGGGTCTTGGGCCAGGGTTATGCTGCGGGCTGGGTCGTAGTGGATCATCTCGAGGCTAACGCCTTCGGCTGCGGCTTCTTCTTTATGGCGCTTGAGGGTGTCTAGCTCTTGGTCTGCGACGGTGGCGTCCATGTGGGTGACGCCGTGGCGGGTGAGAAATTGTAGCTCCATTTTGGAGGTGCCGATGCCTTGGACTCCTACGTGCATTGCAGCCTTGGCCATTTTTTGGTCTCCTGTTTTTTGCTTTTTTGTCTCGCTTGGTGGTGCGTTAGAATGTGTTGGTGGTTGTAGCTGGTTCTATTTTTCTGGTGGAGTGGAGTTGGTCGTATTCCTGCGGTTTTTTCCCGAGTCCCGGGCCTTAGGCCCCGCCGGCGCTGGCGCGCAGACCCCGCACGGCCCCACGGCCCTTTCCCCCAACCGCACCCCGGGAAAAGAACCTCCAGAACACGGCCAATCCCGCCAACCATGGAAGGAAGGGAGGGGAGTGAGATCTATGCTGATTTAGTAATCCCTTCTCCCCAGCGCAAGCGCCCTACCTTACTTGGGTTATATACGCCTCTGGCATTAGCTTTAGCGCACCACCACATCTGTTATAGGCCGGCTCTTTTTTTTCCTGTAAGCAGATTCCCGGACCGCTCTTTCCACGGACCGCTCCTCCACCAAACTACACTATTCTATTCGCTCCAACAAAACCAGCCAATGCCCTTTCCCCGGCGTAGTCAAACCCACCACCCCACCGCCCTCAGTGCGCTTGCTCTCTCTCTCCCACACGCTCGCCTCTATATTGAGCCAGCGCATAATAAACGCTTCTTTTTCGCTACTCAGGTCCAACTCAACCGCACCGCCAGCGGGAAAATAGACGGCGTACTGCTCGCCTGCTATGTTGGTTAGATAGGCCTCGTTTTCTGTGCGATTCTTTAAGAGAGAAGACGCTGCATCGGGCTCTGCGCGAAACAGGTCAAAGGCGTCGGAAAAGAGGCGGGCGCTGCGGATATGGGGCTGCGAAAATTCGCTCAAACCCAGCCCCGACGGCGGGCGATGGAAACGGCTAGAGGCGAAACCGCCGATTAGGTTGCGCCAGAACGTCTGTTGGGCGTGCTCGTTAGTGATGCCAGTATCGGCGCGCGGGTGGGTGTCGGCGCCGTAGATCTTGGTCGAGTTGGTCGGGCGTGGCTGTGCGGCGATATATTGGCGCACCCACTGGGCGTTATCCCAATTGGTCTGGCCCTTCTGCCAGCTGTTTTGCGAAAGGTCGATAAAGGAGTAGAGCTCGGGGTGGTCGAAGGTGGAACGGTGCTCTTCTTTGCGCACGTCCCACTGGTCCCACATTTCTGTCCGCTCTATTTCGACGCCTTTTTCGCCGGCTCTTTCGAGCACGTGGGTTGCCCAGTACTGGGCCCAGGCCGGGTCGCCGTTGGTCTCGTTGTCCATGCAGTAGAGTATGTGATCGTAGTCGAGTGTGTAGGAGAGCACTTTGTCGATAAAGGCGCGCTGATACGGTAGCACGAGCTCGTTGTTTTGCAGAGCGGGCACGGTGTAGAAGAAGGGCTGTTGGTTACGGCCGGGATGGTCGGGATACTCGACGGCCAGATTCGATGCCTCGTGGGTGTAGTTGCTATTGTTTTTTGGGTTGAAGGGATCGACATCCCAGTTTTCGCGGCTGTGGTCGAAGCGGTCCCAGAGTTCGATCTGCACAAAGATCTGGCGCTCGGCCGTCCAGCGCAGCATATCGCTAAATTTCTGCCAATAGGCGTCGTTGAAGGTGTCGAGGTTGTAGAGGCCGTCGGCGTTTTGGCCAAAGGCCTTGATCTCGTAGCCGTGGTCTAAGCGGTCGCTCATGGTGTTGCGCACATAGTTGCCGCCGACGGCAACGAGCAGATCGAGGTGTGCTTTTAGGTCGGGTATCTGAAAACAGTTGTCGGCCTCTGTGCCGCCCAAGAGCACGACGGGTTGGTTTTGGTATTGCCAGTAACGGGGGTTGTCGGCGTAGGGTTGAATGCGCGTCGAGTCGGCACTCATGGCTGAAATCTCCGTGGCGAGGATGGTCAAGAGTATGATCAGTAGATAATTCACGTGCGAACAATACGACAAAATGACTGTGTTGGCTATGTTAAGCCGTTTCGGGTAGATCGTATCGCGCCTATCTTCTGTGGCTGTTATAATGGCAATATTACTCGATGATACGAGGCGGTTCTGGTGGAAGAAATGGTAGCGGGGGGGCAGAGGACGGCAGATGAGCAAAGAGCAGAACGGCTGCCCAAGGCGTTCTACGTTTTTTATTATGGCGCCGCGGCCTGCCTTATACCCTTTCTGTCGCTCTATTACGACCAGATCGGTCTCAGTGGTGATCAAATCGGCCTGTTGGCGGGGATACCCTCGGTCTTAGTACTCGTAGGGGGTGCGCTGTGGGGTTCCATTGCCGATGCAACGGGGCGGCATCGCTTGGCGCTGATACTGGCTATTATGGGTTCGATTGTCTGTACGCAGGTGCTCTCTGGAATAGAGAGTTTTCTTTTTCTAGTGCCGGTGGTGTTGGTGTTGGGTTTTTTTATGTCGCCGATTGTGCCGCTGGTCGATCACGGGGTGTTGGAACTGCTTGGCGAGCGCCGCGAGCGCTATGGCAAGGTGCGGCGCTGGGGGGCTGTGGGTTGGGGTTTGGTGGGGCCGCTGATCGGCTGGATCGTCGAGCATTTTGGCATAGTCTGGTCTTTTCGCGGTTATGCCGTATTGATGTTTCTGTGTCTGCTGGTGGTGCGACGTTTGCCGGTGCAGACCGCTGCCGTTGCCGGTCCTTTGGGCGGGGGCCTAAAGCGACTTTTGGCCGATCGCCGCTGGCGCCTCTTTCTATTTTTGGCATTTCTGGCGGGCATGAGCTCGGGTTTTGCCTTTCACTATCTTTTCCTCTATATGGATAGCCTGGGCGCGACGCGTTCGACGATGGGGTGGACGCTGAGCGTGGCTACCGCGAGCGAGCTGGTCGCCTTTTCCTTTGCCGATCGTTGGCTTAGGCGCTGGGGGGCGCGACCGCTATTGATCGTGGGGCTCTTAGCATCGGTGCTGCGGCTCTTTGCCTATTCGATTGCGACGCAACCTTGGCAGGTGCTTGTGGTGCAGTTGCTGCACGGGCCCTCTTTTGCCGTGATGTGGATGGCCGGCGTGTCTTGGGCTAATAGAATTGCCCCGGCCGGCATGGGAGCGACGGCTCAGGGGCTCTTCGGCGGCATAAACTTTGGTTTGGGTGGCATGGCGGCGGCCCTGGTGGGGGGTGCTCTTTTAGAACGGGTGGGAGCGACGGCGATGTATAGTTGGGCTACGCTGGGTATGCTGGTTGGTGTAGCGCTTTATTTTTTGGCTGAACGCTTGTTTGGCGATGAGAATGATTCGGCGTAAACGTTTTCTCCTACGCCTAGCTTACGCTTCTTCTATCTCGCTCAGCTCTTCCCAGCGCGCATAGGCCGCTTCTAACTCGCCGCCGAACGCGGTGAGCTTTTCCTGCGCTTGGGCCACCTTTTCGCTGCCCTGCTGGTAAAAGTTGGGGACCGCCATTTCCTGGTGCAGTTGTTCCTGGTCTGCTTCCAATTTTTCAATGCGCCCCGGTAATTCGCCGAGTTCGCGCTTTTCGTTAAAGCTGAGTTTGCGCGTGCGTTGGCGCTGGGTTGGGGCGCTCTCTTTTTTGCTCTGCGCCATTTTTGTCGCCTCTTCGCTCTTGGCCTCTTTGCGCCGCTTTAACCAATCGCTATAACCACCGGCGTAGTCGCCAATCTGTCCGTTGCCTTCGAAGACGAGGATGCTCGTGGCGACGTTGTCGAGAAATTCGCGGTCGTGGCTGACCATGAGCAAGGTGCCCGCGTACTGGCTGAGCTGTTCTTCGAGTAATTCCAGCGTTTCGGCGTCGAGATCATTGGTCGGTTCGTCGAGCACTAAGAGATTGGCCGGTTTGGCAAAGAGGCGGGCTAAGAGCAGGCGGTTGCGCTCGCCGCCGGAGAGTGCACTGACGGGTGTGCGCGCGCGTGCTGGCGTGAAGAGAAAGTCCTGTAAATAGCCGTAGACGTGACGGCGTTGACCGCCGATTTCTAGGTATTCTTGCCCGGGGGCGATATTTTCGGCGACGGTTTCGTCGAGATTGAGCTGGCTGCGCAGTTGGTCGAAGTGGGCCGTTTGCAGACGGGTGCCGTGGCGAATTTCGCCGCGCTGGGGTGCTAGCTGGCCCAAGAGCATGTGCAGCAGGGTGGTCTTGCCGGTGCCGTTGGGGCCGACGACGCCGATCTTGTCGCCGCGTCCGATCAATAGTGAGAACTGGTCTACCTGTGGTTGGTTTTCTTCGTAGGCGAAGTAGAGGTCTTTGGCTTCGATTACGATGTCCCCGGAGCGTTCGGCTCCTTGCACGATTAGGCGCGTCTTGCCTTGGCGTTGGCGGCGTTGGCGGTGCTCTTCGCGCATTTTTTCTAGGACGCGCACGCGGCCTTCGTTGCGCGTGCGCCGCGCCTTGATGCCTTGGCGGATCCACTTTTCTTCTTCCGAGAGGCGCGTATCGAAGAGAGCCGTTTGGGTGGCTTCTACCGCAATGCGCGCGTCGCGGTTTTGCAAGTAGGTGTCGTAGCTACCGGGATGTGAGTAGAGCTTGCCGCGGTCGAGTTCGCCGATTCGCGTGGCCAAGCGGCGCACGAAGGAGCGGTCGTGGCTGACGAAGACGAGCGTGCCGTCCCAGCGCAGCAGGAAATCTTCTAAGTAGATGATGGAGTCGAGGTCGAGGTGGTTGGTCGGTTCGTCGAGTAATAAGAGGTCGGGACTGCTCGCCAAGGCGCGGGCGAGCAGCGCGCGGCGTTTGAGACCGCCGGAGAGCTGCGAAAATTGCGAGAGCGGATCGAGCTGTAGACGCGTGATGGCACTGTCGGCTAGATGTTCGGGGTCGCCCGGGTAGAGGCCGGCGCGGGCTATGTCGAGCACGCTGCCGACGGTGTCTCCGGGCACATCTTGGTCGAGGCGGGCGACGCGCGAGTCGCGTTCGAGGACGATTTCACCGCCGTCGGGGCGTATCTCGTCGCTTATGAGTTTCATAAGGGTAGATTTGCCCTCGCCGTTGCGGCCGACTAAGCAGAGGCGCTCGCCGCGTTCTACTTGTAGGTCTATGCGGTCTAATATAGGAGGGCCGCCGAAGGCGATGTGTACTTGGCGCAGGCTGAGTAGGGCCATAGGTGTGCAGAGTTTTCTACGGGTGAAACACTTGCTGACGGTCCAGACGGGGTTTCCCCTAGGCTCATTCTCGCCGACCATCCCTGGTCGGCTCCGAGGTATATCCCCTACGCCGCTATCCTGCGGCTTCGGGGATATAAATCAGTTGCGGGGAAAACCCCGTCTGAACCTCGATAGAAGTTGCCTGAATCGTGGAAATTGCAGCGGGTAGTGTAAAAGAGGTATGTAAAAAGTAATCTTTAAACCGTGGTCTTAAAGATCTTTATATAAAATGATAATGGCAAGAGAGTTGAGGCATATAGGTTGGAGGTAAATATGCATCCGCCAGAGATCGCGTATTTTACGGAGCGCGTATCTGCGCGGTGAGGGATTTCATTCAACGGGTTTAAAGCGCTGTAGCGGGCGTGGGGCGCAGCGGCTCAGGTCGATATCAGCACCGGGCAGCGCTTCCCAACCCGAACGCGTTGTGGGGATTGGCCACGAAGGGTCCGGGCGCCACTCCGGCCAAGGTTCGGAGAAAGGGACTTGGCGTTTTTCTATCGCTGTGATTGCCTTCTGGCCATCTGCGTAGAAAGACTGCGCTTCTTCGGCGCTATAGACTCCTTGGGCAACGCGCGTTGTCGTTCCTTCCTCATCTTTCCAATGCCAACTAAGATCGGGTTGCGCGATGATATCGAGCGTGTTGTCGGTGGTGTCGAAGCCGAACTGCGTCCTTTTGTAGGGCGATTCTATGTCGACCTTCCAGCCCTTGAATACCCCTTCGGTTTTACTAAAATGCCTCTCATACCATGGTGGCACGCCGGTGCCAGCGTCAAAGAAGAGGAGGACGGCATAAGGGCAATCTGCATACATGATGCGCAGGATATGCATGCGGATTGTCTGTGTTTTGAGGGAGGTGCTCGTGTGTCGGTCAAAGCGCTCTACGGTGGTGCCTTCGGGTTTGAAGAGCACCGTTTGCTCAGGGGTGTCGGATAATACGATGTGTGGATGTGACCAACTTATCCAATCTGCGTGGCCGACATGGCGATGGATCACTTGATCTCCAGGCTGCCAAATGTGCTGCATGTAGACCTCGTGGCTTTTTATTTTTTCTTTGCGTGGAAGAGAAAATTGAGTTGATCGAGTTGATCCCTTGCAAGTTGAAATCACGACCTCATTGGTAAATATAAAGCAGGTGCTCGTCCTTGGCGGGTCCTTTGACGGTCCATTCAAAGTGGAGAGTCTCGTCCGTTAGAGACAGCGTGGCGTCGTAGCGATCGTCGCCACAGAGATGCGGCGTAATGGCATGGAGGTGATGCGGGCCATCGGGGACGAGGTCGAGTAGGAAGACGGGTTTCTGCGGACCGAAGCGCAAGTGCTCTAGGGCGATGCAACCCGTTGGTTGTGTGTGCAGAGTCCAGCGGTAGATATTGCGAAAGGGGAAGCGGGCGCCGTGGTCGTTTTGCCAGTGGCCGTCTTCGTTAAATATGAGCGTATTGGCGTTTGGGGGTTCGACGGATACGCGGCCTTTGCCCTGACCGTTCCAGCCCGTTTGTAGCTGGCTGCGGCACTGGCTATGCAGCGAGTGGACCTGGGCGAGGCGTTGCCAAATGACCGTTAGAGCATCAAGTGCCATCGTAGAGCCTTTGCCAGCAGGTACGCAGTTCGGGGTAATGCAGGCCGTAGTAGAATAAGGCCGCATACTCGCGGCCCACGTGGTATAGGCCGACCCACTGGTCGAAATAGGCTGGAGACAGAGTCGGGTCGTCGCCATAGCTAATACTGTGTTCGGGGAAAAATAGATCGGCGACGCAGCTTGAACGCAGTGTGTGGTATGGGCTGGTGACGATGTGTAGTCGGCGCAGGCCGAGGCTGTCTGCTAAGATGGCGGTGTAGCGCATGTTCTGATACGTGTTGAGCGAGCGTCTTTCGCGCAGTATGGCGTCGTTGGTCAAACCCGCGGCGAGCAGGTAGCTGTGCATGAGGTCCGCTTCGTTGAGGCCTGCTATAGTTTCGCCCCCGGAGACGATGATCTGCGGTGCGATGTCAGCTCGATAGAGAGCTAAGCTGTGTTCTAAGCGTGCGCGCCCCTGCGGTGTCAGCGCGCCTTTTTGCGGACGGTGGCCCAACACGAGGATGGCGTCGGCCGCTTGTGGGATCGTGCTGCGCAGGAGTGGCCGCGCGCAGAGGTGCGCCATATTGATAGTGGCGGGCAATATGGCGAGAACCAGGAGCGGCCCAAGGACCGAGAATGGCCTAAAGACCAGAAGTGGCCTAAATAGGCGATATAGACGCGGCAATTTATATTTGGGTTCGAAGTGAGTATGGCATGGCGTGCAGAAAATAAGCAAAGGGGCCGATGTTGTGAAGTTTTTAACTCCGGAATGGTATCAGCAGCTCAGTTCGACCAATAGCGTTTTGGTAGAGAGAGTGCGCGGTGGCGAGGCGTTGCCCGACGGTTTTGTACTGGCTGCGCGCGAGCAGACGGCCGGTCGCGGTCGCTACAGTCGCGTTTGGGCTGCCAGGCCGGGGCGCGATCTGACCTTCTCGTTTTTACTGCGCGGTCGCCTAGTCTTTCCGCAGATCGTATCGCTGCCGTTGGCGACGGCGCTGGGCGTGGCCGGGGCGCTGGAGGAGCTGGGTATTGAGGTGCAAACAAAGTGGCCCAATGACCTATTGATCAAACGGAAAAAAATTTGCGGTATCTTGGCCGAGAGTTGCGCCGAGGATGCGCTGGTCGTCGGCGTGGGGCTCAACATTAATATGAGCCGTGGGCAGGCGGAGTGTATTGGCCAACCGGCGACGTCGGTGGCGATTGAAACGGGCGAAGAGTATGTCGTAGAAGAGGCGTTGGGGTTTCTGCTGCCGCATATCGGCACCTGGATTGGGCGTTGGCAGCAAGAAGGTTTTGCCGCGCTTAAAGAGGCGTGGACGCAGCGCTGTTTTAACATGGGTGAATACGTGCAGGTAGGAGAAGGGAAGGGCCGCAAAACGGGCGTGCTGCTCGGTTTTGGTGAAGCGGGACAGCTTCTGCTGCGCGAGGACGATGGGCAGCAGACGGAGGTGTGGGTGGGCGACGTGGCATTTTAGCATGGGGCTTTGCTCTTGACATTATTTTTGCGCCGGGCTTAGATTAACTGTCAGGCGCTTAGAGGGCGCCTCGGTCTGCGGAAAGGGTTGAACCCACCTTCTTTCTAGCGTTGCTAGTGACGTTTTTTCCTTCTTTCTGCTTGTCTATCGCGGACAACAAGCGCCTTGGAAAGAGGGTATTATTTTGCCTACTGCACTACCACAAGCCCCCCATCTGAAGCATCTGAAGAAACAGGCCAAGGACCTGCTCAAGGCTCATCGGTCTGGCGATGTACAGGCTCGTAAGTCGCTGCGGGACTGCCTGCCGCGTTTTTCTGACAAGACAGACGCCGAGATTTTGAGTGTTGGCGTAACCTTGCACGATGCCCAACATGTAATTGCTCTGCAGTATGGTTTTGCCAACTGGTCGGCGCTGAGCACGGCCGTTGATGAACGCAATGGAGCCCATGAACCTGTCGCGACTAAGCAAAGCTTCTCTGCCTTAAAAGACCTCGGCGAAAAAATGCGGCAACACATAGAGCGGCTGGGTTTTGCCACGGCGGGCGCCTACCGGATTTGGTGTCATAAAGCGGGACTCGGCAGCGGCTTAAACAAAAGCGATGCCGAGTTGTACGAAGAATTGGTTCGTCACCAACAAGAACGCCCCGGTCCCGTGCTGCGGCGCGACTATCGCCCGGCAGAGGCGCGCAATATCACCAAGGCATACGAGAGCGAAAATGACGAGCTGTGGGACGGTTGGAAAAAGCCTTTTAAAGGGATCGAAGACGCGGGCGAGCGCGAGGCGCTGTATCAGCTGATGATCCACTGTGCAAAGTACGCGCCGATCGGTGGCCCCTTGGTGCGGCAGTTGGCGCGCTACTACCGCGATTGGTTGCACCCGGTTGAGGAATGGATCCCCAAGAGTAAAAACGAGCAAGGGCTCTTAGTTGAGCTGACGCGCTTTTTGTTGGGGCGTGACGAAGTGCCGTTGGCCGCTAGGGACGCGGGTTTGGAGCAGAGCGAGGCACCATCTGTCTGTTATGCACGTATACTTTCAAAGCGCGAAACGGTGCTCAGCCCCGAAGAGGTACAGGCATTCGAAGAGCTGGGCTACGTGCAGATAAAGGAGGCATTTCCACGCGCGGCGGCGCTGGAGATGCAGGACTTTATGTGGGCAGAGCTGGAGCGTATGCACGGTTTCAAACGCGACGAGCCCTCGACGTGGCAAAAAAAGGGGTGGTCGCCGGACGAGTATCCGCGGGATTGGACAGAGCTGAAGCTCAAGAAAACAAAGGACCATCCAGTGTATAAGGGCATTGCCGCCGCGCGCATGGTTGCGGCGATTGAAGAGGTGATGAGTGCATATTTGGCTCCGCTACAGCAGAGTTGGGGTGCCGTGCGGCCAATTTTTCCGAGCAGGGAGAATACACCGTGGGACTTGGGTCGTTCCTGGCACTGTTATTGCAATCCGCAGGTGCAGTGGTCGATAGGGATGGGCACGTTTTATTCCGACGTGAAAAAACAGGGAGGTGGGCGTCTCTTTGTCGCGGGGTCGCATCGTTTAGTGCACGCGTTTTACACTGCATTAAAACCGAGTGAACGTCTGCGCAAGGGACAAATTTTAAACGAGCGCTTTCTAAAGAAGTATCCCTACTTTGCCGAGCTGATGGGCAGGGCGCCGGACAAAGGCGATCGCGTGCGGCGCTTTATGGAAGAGACGACGGAAGTCGATGGTGTTGGGTTGCGTGTGGTAGAGCTGGAGGGCGAGCCGGGCGATGCGGTGTTTTATAATCGCATGCTGGTGAGTGGTGTCGCGCGCAATATGACGGATGTGCCGGTCTTCGTGCGCGGGTAAAAAAATAGCGACGAAGACAGATCTCAATAATCTGCTTCGCCGCTATTTTCTATTTTCCTCGGAGAGTCCTACCCCACGTGCGCCAGCACATCTCCTGCGGCGATCTGGTCTCCCGCGGCTACTGTAATATCCGTTACGGTGCCAGCCGCTGGGGCCGTAATTTGCATCTCCATCTTCATCGCTTCCAAGACCAGCACGCCCTCGCCCGCTTCGACGTGGTCGCCGACGTGCACGAGTAGGCGGATTACTTTGCCGGGCATTTCTGCCTTGACCGGAGCGCCACCGCCGCTTGGGCCTGTGGTAGTCGCGGGTGCTGCTTCGCCCGTATCGGGGCGCATGCCGACATTAAAGGCGCGGCCGTCGACCGTGGCGGTCTCGCCGTCGATTGCTACGCTGTAGTCGCGGCCGTTGATATTCACTTTGTAGCGGGCGGGGCCAGCGTCTGCCGCTGGGGCCTCTTCCTTTTTCTCTATCTTGCGCACGCCGACTTCGCCCTTGCCCTGCAAGAAATCTAGGCCCTTGGTTTTGCAAGTAGAGACGATAAAGATGTTTTCGTCTGTATCTTCCAAGCCGGCTTCTTGCAGCTGTTTGCGCGCGGCCTCGACGCCTTTGGTGGGGTCGGCGTCGTTGCGCTCTAAGGGCGGCTGTGTCGTCGGCTCGAGACCGAGTTGTTCGGAGGCTATCTTCATGACCTCGGCGTCGGCGGGCACCGGTGTTTTGCCAAAATAACCGAGGACCATCTGGCCGTAGGGTTCGGCTATGCGTTTCCACGGGCCGAACATGACGTTGTTGAAGGCCTGCTGGAAATAGAACTGCGAGACGGGGGTCACGGAAGTGCCGTAGCCACCTTTCTCGACGACTTCGCGCATGGCCTTGATTATGTCCGGATAGCGATCCATGATGCCGTTGTCGCGCAGCATTTGCGTGTTGGCCGTCAGGGCCCCGCCGGGCATGGGGCTCCAGGGAATCATCGGTTCGACGGCGACGGCTTCGGGCGGTAAGAAGTAGTCGGCCATGCATTCTTTAAAGACTTCTTCGGCTTCGCGCACTTTGTCGATATCGACGTCGAGATCGTAGTTGGAGCCGCGCAGGGCGTGCCACATAACGATGATATCCGGCTGGCAGGTGCCGCCGGAGCAGGGGGCCATCGATAGATCGATAGCGTCGGCGCCGGCGTCGATGGCGGCCTGATTGGATATCACGCCGATGCCCGCTGTCTCGTGGGTGTGAAAGTGGATAAAGGTGTCTTCGGGCAGCATGGCGCGAGCGCGTTTGATCGTCTCGTAGACTTTTGATGGCACGGCCGTGCCGGAGGCGTCTTTGAAACAGACGGAGTCGTAGGGAATGCCCGCGTCTAAGATCTGGCGCAGCGTTCTTTCGTAGAAGTCGGCGTCGTGCGCGCCTTCGCAGCCGGGCGGCAATTCCATCAGCGTGACGCAGACCTGGTGTTTGAGACCGGCGTCGACGATGCATTGACCGGAGTAGATCAGGTTGTTGACATCGTTGAGGGCGTCGAAGTTGCGAATGGTGCTGATGCCGTGCTTTTTGAAGAGGTCGGCGTGCATTTTGACGATATCGCTCGACTGCGATTCGAGGCCGACGACATTGACGCCGCGCGCCAGCGTTTGCAGGTTGGCATCGGGACCAACGGTAGCTCTGAAAGCGTCGGTCATGGCGAAGGCGTCTTCGTTGCAGTAGAAATAGAGCGATTGGAAACGCGCGCCACCTCCAGCTTCGAAATAATCGATGCCGGCATCCCGAGCCGCTTCTAGCGCGGGCAAAAAGTCCTGGGTAAAGACGCGTGCCCCGTAGACGGATTGAAAACCGTCGCGGAAGGCGGTGCACATGAAGCGGACTTTTTTCTTACTCACAGTTTAGATCCTTTTTTGTCGTTGAAGCGAATGCATTTTTACTGAGTAGGCTTAACCGACGAGTACGGACCAGAGAATTCCCGCGGCTACAGCAGAGCCAATGACGCCGGCCACGTTGGGGGCCATGGCGTGCATGAGCAGGAAGTTCTGCGGGTCTTCTTTCTGGCCGACCATCTGCACGACGCGTGCCGAATCGGGCACGGCGGAGACGCCGGCGGCGCCGATGAGCGGGTTGATCTTGTCTTTTATAAAGAGGTTCATGAACTTGGCCGCCAGTACGCCACAGGCCGTCGCTACGGCAAAGGCCGTGGCACCGAGCGCAAAGATGAGCAGCGATTCCGGCGATAGGAATGTCTGCGCCTGCGTCGAGCAGCCGACGGAAAAGCCTAACAGAATCGTCACGATATCGATGAGACCGTGGCGGGCAGTGTCGGCGAGGCGCTCGGTGACGGTGCTTTCTTTGAGCAGATTGCCAAAGAAGAGCATGCCGATGAGCACGATGGCGCCGGGGGCGATAAGCGCGCAGATGAGAAAAGCGGCGATGGGGAAGATGATCTTCTCGCGCTGCGAAACTTCGCGCGGCGCCTTCATGCGGATCAGGCGCTCTTCTTTTGTCGTCAGCAATTTCATGATCGGCGGCTGGATCACGGGCACCAGAGCCATATAGGAATAGGCGGCTATGGCGATGGAGCCGAGTAAATGCGGGGCCAGCTTGGCCGAGAGAAAGATGGCCGTGGGGCCGTCGGCGCCGCCGATGATGCCAATGGCGCCGGCTTCGGCGGGGGTGAAGCCCAAATAAAGGGCACCGATTAACGTCAGGAAGATGCCCAACTGCGCGGCGGCCCCCAAAAGGACCAGGCGCGGATTGGAGAGCATAGTTGAAAAATCGGTCATGGCGCCGATGCCGAGAAAGATCAGCGGCGGAAAGATGCCTTGGCTGACGCCAAAATAGATATAGCTGAGCACGCTGCCCGCGTCGTAGACGCCGACGGACATGCCGGCGATGGGCGGGATATTGCCGACGATACAGCCGAAGCCAATGGGCAGTAATAGCAGGGGTTCGTAGTCTTTGCGAATGGCCAGACTGATAAAAAGCATGCCGATGAGAATCATCAGCAGGTTGCCCGGCTCCATATTGGCGGCGCCCGTCGTCTTGAGAAAATCCAAGAGTATGCTCATGCGGGGCCTCCAGCGCGGTTGTGTAGCACATAACCGATGGCGGCGGCAATTTCGGCCTCGTTCGCGGCGGTCGGGGCCTTTGCTCTGGCTTTGGGGGCGCTGTGGTGATGCACCTCGGGGACCCAGCGATTGACAAAGACGAGGCAACGTGGGAGCAGAGCGATAAAAATACTGACCAATGACAGGGCGGAAAAGACGATAATCATGCCGGCAAAAGCCAACTCGAATCCCTGTCCATTGAGAATATTCTGATAGTTAAAATTAAGTCCGGACATTATTGGGAAAAACGCATCCTGAAAAGGGAAACATTAAAAATAGAATAATCGACGAATCAGTCCAAAGCGAGTGGTAGAAACAAATGTGCCGCTCGTTTCTTTGCTTTGCTTATGAAAAGTAAATGCCTTCCTAAAAGGCAACTCATAAAAATAGAGTAGCTGGCAAATATGTCAAAAGGAAGTGGTAGAAACCAATGCTTCGATTGCCTTTTAGCTTTTATTATGTAGCATTAAGTGCCTGCGAGCATTGGCGTAAATGAGTGAATCGGGCTGCAATCCGGCGGAATCACTTTAGTCTACGGGATAGAGGAGGAAGAGTGACTGGACCGGGAAGAGAAGGGACTATAGAAAGGGAAAATACGGGCGATAATTTCGCCGCGACAAATTCCTTCTTCTGCGGAGCTAAGCGCTCTTTCTGGATGGGTTTTATCGTCCTCAGCTGTATGGTGTCGTGGTTTCTTTTTGCCGACGTAGCAGATATCGGGCTCTCTAGCCACGACGCCGACAACTTCAGTAATAATCGGGCCATCAGCGAGGATTTTACTTTTTTCTTTTCCTCCGACAAAATTCATCCCACCGGGCGGCCGACTGCAGAATTAATCAAATGGTTAATTCACGTGGGTTTTGGCGACAATCCAGTCGCATTCCACTGGTCTGTTATCGGTCTGCATACTTTGGCTAGTATGCTGTTACCCGTTTTGTTGTGCCGTTTGGGGGCTAGTGTAGAGCTGAGTGCAATCGCAGCACTGCTCTTTCTGGTCAATACCGCTCACTACGAGGCGGTACATCATATCGCCGCCCTCGATTATCCGTTGGCACTCGTGTGCGGATTGATAGCTCTCTATGGTTATTTCAGATATTTTGATGCGTTAAAATTGAGGTGGTTGTGGCTGTTTTACGTCGGATTGATCTTGGCTATTACGGCGCACACCGCTATTGGTATGCTGTTGTTATTCGGTCTCTACTGGAACTGGACCCAGGGGACGCTGCGCACAGCACTTTATCGACTTGCTCCGCTGGCGCTAATTTCCGTTATGTTGATTTTTGCACATTTGCTGACTTCCGCTGCGGATACGAATGTCCTGTCTTCGCTCGAGAGCCAGAGCGCCATGAGTCCGCGGGTGCTGGTAATTGGTTTTGTGCGCGTCGGGCTGTGGTTGCTCGGGCGCCTTTTTACGACGGCGCATTGGCTGCCCTTCCGCGTCTATGAAATGCACGCATGGGAACTGTGGGCGGGGGTATTTGCGTTGGTCGCTCTACTGGTTATCGCAGCCAAAAATAGGGAACTCGGTCGCATTGGGGTGATATGGATCGTTCTAATGCTCCTGCCATTCGCCCTACTTTCTGAGCAGACAGTGATTACTATTTTGCCGGCTGGCCCACCGCGTTATATGTACTTTGCCAGTGTTGGTTCATCGTTGCTTTTAGCCTGGTCTTGTTTGCAATTGGGGCGATTGTTGTCATCCTATGGGCGCTATGTAACAATAGGGTTAGTCTTAACTTTAGGAGCGTCGAGTTATAGTGTTCAAGGCAAGACCGAGGCATTGTCGCTCTATATTGCGAGCCAGTATTATAACGATGAAAAGGGTAAGGACGCGTGCATTAAGCAGTTGCGGTGGGCCATCGACAGAGGGGGAGATGCGATCGATGCACACACCGCTTATATGCGCATATGCCTGCTGACTATGGGAATAGGAGAGAGCTGTGAGGCTCTACTTGCCGAAGGACTACAGCGATTCCCAGACAGTGTTGAATTGCGCGCTTATCGCCTAGCCAATGCATCTATGCATGGAGGGCAACCCCCCGAATTATCCACGCAGATGGATGGAGCCCCTCTGCCCCAATCTATCCTAGCTGTAGCCTATCACAATCTCGGGCTTGGCTTTATTGTCAAAGGCGATCTCCCGAGTGCAATCATCGCTTCGCGAACGGCACTTTCTTTGCAGCCGCAGCGGGAAAAAACGCGTCGACAATACGCCGCAGCTCTGTCTAATTTGGGCATAGAACTGGCGGCGCGCGGGCAGTGGCAAGAAGCGGAACAGAGCTATGCAGAAGCGATCGCCTTAGAACCCAACCGTGCGGAAAATTACAGGAACCTGGGAAGTCTGCTCCTGGAGCAGGGTGATAGAAAACGCGCCGTTAGCGCCTTCTTAAAAGCGATAGAACTAGGTGCAGTCGACCCGGCGATCTATTGGGCGTTAGCACAGATATATCGCGACAACGATGAGCTGGAGCAGGCCGCGCAAATTTATATTCTGCTATTAGAGGGCAGCTCTGGCTTTTTGGGCGCGGGTGAATACACTCAACTCGGTATCGGTCTGTACGAAGTCGGATATCTCGACAAAGCAGAATATGCCTATCAAAAAGCGATCGAATTAAACCCCTCACTCGTGACGGCGCGGGTGAACCTCGGCTGGATTTTGTACCTTTATGGGCGCTTCGACGAAGCAATCTCGCAATACGAACCGGTATTGCGAGATCGCGAAATCAGTGTTGCCCAGTTTAACCTAGGCCTGAGTTATCTGGCAAAGGGTGATATTGAGCGAGCGAGATCGACGTATGCCGAAGGGATACGCGAATTCGGTGCTGAAGAAGGGGAGCGGATTGGAGCCAAAGCCGACTTGGAAAAGCTCATCCGACGAGGTGTTTATGCCGAGGCTGCGCGCCGCATATTGATCACATATTGGCCGTGATCTCTCAATCGATGCTGTGCACTGGTATAGAGGTGCCGGATCATATGGTGGAGTATCGGCGCTAACGCCCGGTTTTGGGGCGAAAGATGGGAAATATTTTGATCGTGCCGTCCTCTTCGCGCACAGAGCTTTCGACGACTTCACTGGCATGGGCAGCAAAGGCTTGGTCGGTACGGCCGATGGTGTAGAGGTAATTTTCACCCGTCTGTAGGGGGTCGTCCCCTTCTTGGTCGCCACTTTGGCCAGATGCCTGCATGCGCACCTGGGTATATTCGCGCAGCTCCATTAGGTCGAGGTGCATGCCGTCTTCATAGCCTTCGACATAGAGTAGTTTGCCATCGACACCGACGCGCGCGTAATAGGGGTTAAACTCTTCATTGCCGCTGAGTTTACCCAGGCTGACGACGGATATAGGCATGCGCGGGCGCATGGCGTGGCGGCGTTTTTCAGCTTGGATCTGGAAGCAGGAGGAGAGCGTGGCGCGCAGTAGGCTCTGCACCTGTGGAATTATCTTCTTCGATTCGTGGCGCTCCCATAATACAGACCAAGCGCACTGGGATATATAGTTACAGGTGCGCTGGAAGACGGGGCCGAACTCGTCGGACATAAGCAGATCCTCGGGCAGGTCGCCCGCATCGGGTTCGGCTTTTTCGGCGTGAGTAAATCCGAGTGGATTTTCTTCGAGAGCTGTTTCGAGCTTTTGCGGCGAATCGAGAAATTGGCCGGCGAGTAACTCCTCGGCATAGAGCTGGGTATCGCCGAGCAATGCTTTAGTATAGGTCTCGTTGCTGAAAAGTTCTAGCATGGCGAGGGTATCGGCTTCGGCCTGTGCCTGTGGCGTTGCCAAGACCTCTGGGTTTGTTTGTTTGGCCACGCCGCCCGCGGTTTTTAAGCGCTGTTCTTCGACGGCTTCGGCGCTGTATTGGTCCGGGTATTGGCTGGCGAGTAGATAGTTGAGGCGCAGGGTTTCTAAGCGCCAGAAACAAGCGCAGGCATGGTCGAGCACCACTTCTAGCGGTTCCAGCTGCCGATCGTTGGGCTGCAGGACTTTGTGCCCGGCTTGCGTCAGGTTGATCAGACCGGTAACTACGGCGCTAAATTTGCGATTCTTGGGCGGCTGCGGTGGTATTTGCAGGATCTTTTTGAGCCCGACAAACTGCGCCACGCCGCGCAGCAGACGAAAGCTCTGGTTGGCCGGCGAGTTGGCGGTGGCCAGTTGGGCGGCCAGTGCTTGGCGGTCCTCTATTTCGCGTCCGGGATCGAGCAATAATTGCCACAAGACTTGTTCACCGCGCTCGGCAGCGGCTAATAGCTGGCCAAACTGTTGCACTTTTTGGCTGAAGTCGGCCGGTGTTGCGCCGATGATTTGGGCCACGTCTTCAGGGGGCGCTTGAAATTCCTCTTTTACTTTTTCTTCGCTGTTTTTACCCTCCCCTTCTTCCCCCTCTTGGCCCGCTGTTAGCGCTGCGGCTAAAGCGGCTTTGTCGAGCGTTGCCGGCGTTTCACTTTTGGTCTCTTGCGAGCCTTCTTCTTCGTTTGTTTCTACTTGCTTGGCATCGGGTGGTGCGCCTTGGTCTGTGCCGGTGCTGTCTACATTTGTATCTGCACTGGCCTCTTTGGCGTCTGCCTGTAGATCGACGGGTTCGTCGTCGAAAGGGTCGTGCGAATGCGTTTTTATTTTTTTGGATGTCTCGCTGATGGAATTGGGCGGCGAGTCTATTTTGTTGACGGAGATCTGGGCACCGCCTGAGGCACTTGCACCTGAGGCACTTGCACCTGAGGCACTTGCACCTGAGGCACTTGCACCTGAGGCACTTGCACCTGAGGCACTTGCACCTGAGGCACTTGCACCTGAGGCACTTGCACCTGAGGCACTACCGGTCGAAGAGCTGGACGCACTCTTAGCGCTTGATCCGGAGGTCGAAGAGATGCGGGGTGGGGCACTGCGCACGCGCAGCACGCGCTGAGGGTCGATGGTTTGGCCGCGTTTGTTGGCGATGGCTTGTGCTTCTTCAGAGGAGGGAATGATGGCGTTGACTGGGTCGAAAGTAGAGATGCTGGTGAGGCGATCGTTGAGCATCTTGCGATCTTGTCCGGCCTCTTCGCCTTCGACGGTGCCAGCGCGTACGGCGTAGATCGTTTCTAATGCCACGCGGAAATCGCTGATAAAGCGATCCATCGGAGTCAGTTTCTTCTTTTTTGGTGGGGCTGAGAGTTCTCCACTGTCTTCCTCTTCTTCTCCGTCTTCTTCTTCTCCGTCTTCTTCTCCGTCCTCTTCTTCCTCTTCTTCCTCTTCTTCTTCTTCCCCCTCCTCTTCTGTGCTATTCTCCTGCTCTTCTTCTTCGTAATGTTCCTGCTCTTCTTCCTCCTCTTCGTCCTCTTTGGCTAGCGCTGCCATATCTTCTTCTGATGGGGGCCCCGCCAAACATTTCCGCACGACATCGGCATAAGGGCGGCCCTTTAAACTCTGCAGGCCAAGGAGAATGACTTTTTCTATCGGAGTACCTTTCCGCGCGACCATAGAAAGCACATCTGTTAGCGCGATATTTTCCTTGTCGAGAACTTTTACGATGAGGATTAACTTGCAGAGCTCGACTGTGAATTGATCTAGGAGGGTCAGGGCAAAGCTGGAGCCGGCGCGAGCGCTGACGCGTTTGCGATAAAAATGAAATAGGTTGGCTATGACTTTGCCGCGCGCCAGCTGGTCGTCTTTGAGCTTTGCTAAGAGATCCAGAAAGGCAATGAGTGGGGCGACTTCGTCTTTGAAGTCGAAGACATCAATTTGGCGGCGCTCGGAGCGCAGCTGGAGAACAAACGAAATGGGCGGCAGGTGGCGCGTGGCGGTAAAGACCGGAAAGCCGATCTCGTCCCAGACATCGACGATCTCCTGTGCTTCCAAACTGAGCACCTGACTCCACTGCCGCCACTGAGTGGCTGAGATATGGCTTTCGGTTTGCAGTCGGATATAGTAATCGTTGTCTGCAGAAGACATGGCGTTTTTAGAGCCCCATGCGCTGGCGCTGGCAAGCCGGTGCGTCGTAGTGATCGAGTAGTTCGCCCATTGTTTGTGCCAGGCGCGCCTCTAATGCGTCGTCGCGAATGGGGTTTTGCTGTTGCGGGTCTGCGACGATATCGTAGATCGGGTTGAAGTCCGGCGCGTTGTGGTGGTGGTTTGATGAAGAGGGAAAACGATAGTGTGGCACACCGTGGGCGCTCGACAAAAAAGAGCCTAGCTCGGCATCGGCCAACTGCTGGCGGCCGTGGAAAGTGGAAAAATTGCAGGGCATGGCCGTATGGTGATGCACGGTGGAATCGGGTAGGGCCTGGCGGCAATAGGTGTAGCGGCCATTCGTTAGATTGATGTCTTTGCCAAAATAACCGTAGAGCACGGCGTCGTGGTGCGTCTGCTCTGTTTCTAATAGGTGGCAGATGGAGCGTCCGTGTACGTGGGCAGGCAGTTCGCCACCGTGCAGTTCCATAAAAGTGGGCATCAGGTCAATGGTGGAGGTCAGCGCTTGCACGCGGCGCGGTTGGGTGTTTGGTGCGCAGACGACCATGGGGATATGGGCTAACTCTTTGTAGTCGAACATATAGTTTTTCGCCCAATAGCCGTGCTCGCCGAGCAGGTGGCCGTGATCGGTGCTCAGCACGATTACGGTGTCCTTCCACAGGTCGAACTCATCCATTTTGTCGAGCAGTTTACCCAGCCATACATCGGCCATTCTCAACGTGCCGGCGTAGCACTTGCGGATATGAGCGACGGCTTCGGCGTCTTCAGTGACGGGCGCGTAGTCGGGCCAGTCGAAGTGCAGCGCGCTATCGTCCCAGGTGTCGTTATACATATCGCGGTATTTTTTTGGACAGGCGAAGGGCTCGTGCGGATCGAAACACTCTAAATGCAGATGCCAGTTATCGGCATCGTGGTTGTTGTCGATAAAGTCCATGGCGCGCATAAAACACTGCGGTGTCGAGTAGTCTTCGTCCCTTTCTGTATCCATAAACTGGCGGTTAGCCCAGTAGGCGCCGCGATTCTTGCCGTGGAATTTGGGTGGTTCGGGTGGGTCGACGAGCGGGCGCCAGACATCGCCCTCCTGACCGCGTTGAAATTCCCAGGAGTTAAACTGGTTGTGATAACACTCACCGCCGGAGTGGAAGTAGTGGTAGTGGTCGGTGATCATGTGCGAGTAGGTGCCTTTTTGGCGGCGGAGCTCGGGCTGCAGGCAATCGTCCCAGGGCTGGATGGGGCTCCAGGGCGTTTCGAGAAAGCTGATATGGCCGGTATAGAGGTCGCGGCGAGCGGGCATGCAGGGCATGGAGCAGCAGAAGTGGTTGTCGAAGGTCAGACCGCGCGCGGCTAAGCGGTCGATATTGGGCGTTTGTACTTGGGAGCCACCGTATAGAGGAAGGTAGTGGCGGTTGAGGGAGTCGAGCATGATAAAGAGCGTTTTCATAGGTATACCTTAGTTTGGCAGTTGTACCGTATCTCGTTAATTAATGGTAAATAGGGAAAAAAACTCAAGGACAGAGATAAAGGACGGGCTGCGTTGCTGTCGGTAAGTATAACGCGAAAAGTATAACACGAAGAAAAGACTGGGGCTATATGTCGAGGTTATATGGCATTCGTTCGTTCGCTCAGGGCGCGATGAACTAGAAACTCCGCTCGGTCTGGAGCGTCTGGATGCCTGTACTTTTAAGCTGTCGGTAGAGGGTCGTATGGTCTCGATGTGCGAAGTGAATGCGACCGATCAGCGCCTGGCGTTGAACCGTGAGCTATTGGGATAGTCGCACGCTAAGCGAGAGCGGAATTTGGCAAACGAAATGACGAGGAGAGGTTCTGCGGGATGAAGCATAAAATAAAATATCGTATCACAAGCGGAATCTTTGCTTTGGGGGTGTTGTCTTATTTGGCCATAGCCGAGCTGGGCGAAGTCGCCGCCGCCGATTATAACCAGGATTTGTCGTTTATCCCCGCTCTCGAAGAGTACGACTTGCAAGCGGAATCGATCACGCGGATGAAGCTACCCAAACAGCTGCGAGAGATCTCGGGTTTGGCGATGACCCACGACCAGAGGCTCTTGGCTCACGACGACGAAAAGGGAACGATATTCGAGGTCGACGATCGCACGGGGTCGATTGTAAAATCCTTTAAGTTGGTGGATCAGGGGCGGTCTGTAGAGGATGATTTTGAGGGCATTGCGATAGGAGATAGCGGTTGGATTTATCTAGTCACGAGTTCGGGGCGTTTGTACGAGTTTCGCGAAGGCGATGACGAACACAAGGTTACCTTTCGCACCTATGCTACAGGTGTTGGGCGAGACTGTGAGATCGAGAGCCTTGCTTACGAAGCGAATGGGCGCGCGCTTTTAATGATGTGCAAGAATCCGCTGAGCCCGAAACAGAAGGGGATACTGACTATCTATCGCTGGTCCGTCGACCGCAAAGAACTCGTCGTAGGGGGACATACAGCCATTGCCATCAGCGAATTTTCGCGCCATATAAAAGGCGATAAGTTCCAACCCTCTGGCATGGAGTGGGATTCAGCGTCGGGGCATTATTTTGTCGTGGCTGCTCGCCAGCGCGCCATCGCAGAGGTCACTGCGGACGGGCAGGTTTTGGCGGTGGTAAAGCTCGCTAAGAAATGGCACCGCCAGGCCGAAGGCATCACCTTAAGCGCCGATGGCGCGCTGATCGTCGCCGACGAAGGGGCAAAGAAACGCGCGCGCCTAACGCTTTACCCGAAAAAAAATACGAGTCGCAAATAACCGTTGAGTCTCGCTGCTGGCGCGAGTTGACACAGGTGCGCCAGCAGCGCTTCTCCCACCTCCTTTCCCATCAGTTTACTAATATTCATCACTAATGACGGAGGAAGTATGAGCAGTGCAATACAGCCCGATAAAAAGCCTGTTAAAGTAGCTACTTGGAGCCAACTGAGCGACCGAGAGCCCGCTTATGCACTAGTCGCCGACGTCGACCTGGTCGTCGTGCGCTATGGTGCCGAGGTCTCCGTGCTCTACGGTCGCTGTTTGCATCGGGGGGCGCTGATGTCCGACGGTCACGTCGATGGCGACAACCTCATCTGCGGTGTGCATCAGTGGGACTATCGCTTGGACACGGGGGTCAGCGAATACGACAACGACGAGGTGTTAGAAAAATTTAGCGCTTGGGTAGACGAGGGCGACGATGCCGTCTATGTCGACGAATACGAGGTGCGCGCTTGGGAGCAGGAACATCCGCAGCCTTTTAAGCGCGATGATTATTTGGGGCTCTACGCCGATCCAGAAGGCACTAAAGACGAGCCTTTTAACAGCTATATAAAGGAGTTGGCGCAGCACGGCTTAGAGGCACTGGGCCATCACGGCAATGTCTCGGCGATGGGGGTGGCGCTAACGGAACTGCCGCGTGCGGATGATATCCAGCTACTCACGGCTCAATTTGCCCGCAAACCGCTTTTGGACGATGTGCCGATCGAAACGGGATTGGTGATCGGCCCCAATGCCGCTAAACCCCTGCATCTCGATATCCCACTCTTTGTCAGCGATATGAGTTTTGGCGCGCTGAGCGAAGAAGCTAAGGTCGCACTGGCCAAGGGGGCAGAGATGGCGGGTACCGGCATCTGTTCGGGCGAGGGCGGCATGTTGCCCGAGGAACAGGCCGCCAACTCGCGCTATTTCTACGAGTTGGCTTCGGGTTATTTCGGTTGGAGCTTGGACAAGGCGGCCCAATGTCAGGCGTTTCACTTTAAAGGCGGACAGGGGGCCAAGACGGGTACAGGGGGCCATTTGCCCGGTCCTAAAGTGCGCGGCAAGATCGCTGAAGTGCGCGGTTTAGAAGAAGGCACGCCGGCGATTAGTCCCTCGACTTTCCCCGACCTGCATACGGCGGCTGATTATAGGAGAATCGCCGATCAGGTTCGCGAAGCGAGTGGTGGCATTCCCATTGGCATGAAGATGTCGGCTCAGCATATCGAGGAAGATATAGATTTTTCGCTCGACGTCGGTGCCGACTATATCATTCTCGACGGGCGCGGTGGCGGCACGGGCGCGGCGCCGGAAATTTTCAAAAAGAATATCTCGGTGCCGACCTTGGTGGCGCTGGCGCGAGCGCGTCGCCACTTGGATCTGCGCGGTCGCCGCGATATCACTTTGATCATTACGGGTGGATTGCGCACCGAATCGGACTTCGTTAAGGCGCTGGCGATGGGGGCCGATGGAGTGGCGTTGGCCAATTCGGCTTTGCAGGCTATCGGCTGTTTGGGCATGCGCGCCTGTCATAGCAATAATTGTCCCGTGGGCATTGCGACGCAGAAGGAGAATCTGCGCGCTCGTCTGATGGTGCAGAGTTCGGCAAAACAGTTGAGTAATTACTTCGAGGCTACGACGGAGTTGATGAAGATTTTAGCGCGCGCCTGTGGTCATTCGCACTTGAACCAGTTTTGCAGCGCCGACCTGACGACGTGGAAACGCGATATCGCCTATTTAACGGGCGTTCACTACGCCGGTGTGATGCCGCTTTAGAAGTGGTGGCTTAGCGCATTCTTTATTGGAGGACTTTCTTGATCATTATTTCTGCGATGTCAAAGGACTACGTCATAGGCAGTGGCGACGGCATGCCCTGGAGCGTGCCGGAAGAGTACGAGCAGTTTCTCCGCTTTGTCGACGGGCAGGCGATTATTATGGGGCGGCGTTCGTTTGAGATCTTTGGCCCCGATCTAAAAAGCAGCGCCAATATCGTCGTCAGCCGTTCGACTGGAGCAATAGAGGGGGCACTGGTCTGCGGCAGTATCGATGAGGCGGTGGAAAAAGCGACCTCTTTGGGCAAGACGGTATTTAGCGCCGGCGGCGCGACGATGTATGAGCAGACGCTGCCCTTGGCTAGCGATATGTATCTGTCTTTTATAAAGGGCGATTTTAGCGGTGATACCTATTTTCCGGCCTTTGACGAGGCGGACTGGGATATAATCGAGCGCCGCGACCACGCCGCCTTTGAATTTGTGCACTATCGGCGCAAGGGATAGGGCGCCTCGTGCGGGATGGGTTCGAGCGGTTGCACGATCTTGCGGCGCTCGGGCGTTAGGCGTGCCAAGAGTTCGGCAGAGGCGCTGTAGCCGTGGCGGAAATTGCCCCAAGACGGTCCGTAGCGAAAGATGATGACGCGGCGTTCGCCGTCGTTGGTGCGTTTGGACGAGCCGT